>NZ_BAAGZP010000012.1:0-20335 GCF_054778355.1 Saccharopolyspora tripterygii
CCATCGACATCTGGCTCCGCGACCTCACCAAGATCAGTTCCTAAACAGCTCCTAGTCGGCGCGGACTTACCTGGGTGCGAATCTGGGTGCGAACTTCTGCCCGCCATGCAACTCGAGCACCATCTTTGTCCTCCATTTATCCCGTTTGCCCAGGCACCTCACCCATGACAAAGCCCCTAGCCGACTCAAAATCCGTCCAGTGTGCGTTCGAATCGCACCGGGGGCACTTCGTTTGACCCGGTAAAACAAGCGAATATGTGGATCATGACTTGATCCGTGGGCATGGCCTTGGGTGCGAGCGCATTCAAGGCCATGATCCGTTCACGGCCCGATGAACATCAACGGCGCCTTGGTAGCCCCGAGACACGAGTGCTCCATCGCTGGACAGTAGACACCGCCGCGAGCCTGGGTGGAAGTACCGCCGGTGGAATGGCCACAGGAGCCGCCGTGGGTACGCCCGGGGCCGGAAACGTGGTCGGCGGCGTAGTGGGAGGCATCGCCGGCGGCTTGGTCGCCACCGGAGTTGGCGACTGGTTCCAAGGCGACTGACTCGGCCGCACAGCACCTACAGGGACACGGATGGACACGAACTTGTTCTGCTCAGTGGCCGAGTTGCCACCCAAGCCGGATGCGACCACTGGGCTGCCTCGACCTCCCCGGGCACCTGGCTTCCACAAGGAGGACAAGCCTCCGAAGGAACAGGACCGCGACCGCGTACAGGACCCGTCCAAGGCCCCATCGCCTCCAGACGGCGAGGGGCCGGTGTTGGAGTGGTACAGAAGCTCCCGCCGAAACGCCGTACTCACAGGCGCTGTCGCCTTCGTGATCATGGTGGTGGCGTTGACACTGATCCGAGGCGGCGAAATCGCCTGGATGCAGTTCTGGTTCGTGTGGGCGATCCTCGTGCTCGCCTCGCTGGGCGTCTACGCGTCCTCGCGGGCCACAGACTGCGCTGTGGGAGCTGAGTGGCTCAAGGTCGGCAAGACGTGGGTTCGGCTCTACGAGCTCACATCGATCAAAGCACGTGTGCGCAGCAATGCCATCCACATCGATTTGAAGGACAACGCGGAACGCGAAGTCAAGGTCAGCACCAGTGCCCTGCAAGAGGACCGCGACATCTGGGACCTGGTCTACAACGGCATCCTGCACTCCGTAATCGCCGGTGATGCCACCACCAACGGAATGGTCCACAGTGCTCTGCAGGTACCCCGACCAGCTCCGGCCGAATGACCCGCTCCGACAGGGAGGACCAACCCGTTACGCTTGAACTGCCCAAGTCCGTTCCGGCAATTGACGGGGAAGTCGTCAGCTCGCGTCGTTGGGCCAATCGGACCCAACGCTCAGCTCGAGCTGTCGGCGGGCGGCTCTACCTGACCAACCTGCGCGTGGTCTTCTGCCCGCACGCCGTCGACGCAGCCCTGGCAGGCGAATACTGGTGGGCTCCACTCCAGGACATCGCCGACGTCGGCAAGGAAAAGAGGAACTTCAGGCAGATCTACGGCGGCGGGCTGCGCACCCGAATGAAGATCACGCTACGCGACGGCACCACCGAACTCTTCGTGGTCAACAAGCTCGATCACGCCATCGAGGAAATCCAAACTACCGCATACCTCGCCTGATCCCCTCCACTTCGCCCTACTTCCAGGTTATGTGCTCGACCCGCGCCCGGAAGGGGTGGCGATCCGGAATCAAAATTGGGAACTGGAATTCGAGCATTTCGGACGGCATCTGCGCGACGATCTCGACTATCGGTCGTGGAAGCGTCAGACTTTCCGCCTCGAGACCTACAGGAAGCAGGAACTTCACAGCTTCATCGAAGATCCCCCACGGTCCCAACTCGAACAGACCGTCAGAGACCGGTTGTTCGTGGGTACGAGCTCTCCATTGAGATCCACCTGATGTCGAGGTCCCGCTCGAGGTAGTCCATGCGGTTCTCCCAGAACTCCTTCATGTGCGGCAACTCCAGATGCCGGTCCAAATCCTCCTTCGACCGCCACACCTCGTAGAAGACGAAGGTTCCAACGTCATCCTTGTCCTGGTGGAAGTGGTATTCCAGAGAACCTTCCTCGGCGCGCGTCGGCTCCACGAACGACAGCAGCAACTCCTTCAGTTCAGCCGCCCGTTCCGGCTTCGGGTGGGCGAAGCCGACCAGAGCGTAAGGAACATCCGAACTAGGTACGACATTGCTCATACCTAGGTATGGTAGGCCGCCCTTGAGGTACGATGCAAGGCGTACCTTGGGTGAGGGAGGTCGCAGTGACAGACACCGATGGCCAACCCGCACCGTCGGAGATGCAACTGGGCGCAGTGCTCGCCGCCCTGGCCGACTCACATCGCCGGCACGTAGTACTCACCTTGCTCGCCGAGCCCGACGGGACCGAACGGCACTGCAGCTCGTTCGGCCTGCCGGTGTCGAAGGCAACCCGGACGCACCACTTCAGGGTGCTCCGCGAAGCGGGCCTGATCCGGCAGGTCAACCGGGGCAACAGCAACATGGCCCAACTTCGGCGTAGTGACCTGGAAGAACGCTTCCCCGGACTGATCGAGCTGCTACGTGCCGAGATGAGCGACCCGACGTAGACAAATTCCTCGCTTTCAACTGCCACTACCGCTGGAAAACGATCGAGATCAGGTGACATTGCCAATCTCGTCTCGTCGTGACATTCACCATGCCGACCATTTCGGCCTTTTTCCGAGGGTAAGATTTCTTGCCAACAACGAGGCCCCCGAGCTCGACGTGGGAATGATCAAATATGTGCCAACCGCCCGATAACCATTTCGTGGCTGAACTCGCCCTTGCGCGGAGCGTCCACGATGACCTGAATCGGCTCGCCACCACCGAGGACGGGGACCATGATCCTTCAGGCCCGTCTGGAGGCAGAACGAACGAGTGATCTTCTGACCGAGCCGTCAACACCACGCATCGATCTCAATTGGGCTCGCCACCTTCCCTCGGCGATGAGCAGAAGTCGATCGCGTCAGCGAGGGCACCCCGCCCCGCCTGACTTCGCAGCGCGTTTCCCCTCGGTGCACGCGCAATTCCGTCACTCGGTGTACGGCCAGCCGGTGTAGGCCTCCGCGAGGTAGGCGGAGCCGTGACGGGAGCCGACGACGGCGTTCAGCTCTCCGACCTGCCGCTTGTGGTCGAACGGGTTCGTCCCGGGATGCCTGTGCAGCATCGTGGTCATCCAGTAGGAGAAGTTCTGGGCCTTCCAGACGCGCTGGAGTGCCCGCTCGCTGTAGCGGTCCAGGAGGGTTCGGGAGCCGGTCGAGACGTAGGAATCGATGCCTTCGAAGAGGAATTGCACGTCCGCCAGGGCGAGGTTGAGCCCCTTGGCACCTGTCGGCGGCACGGTGTGTCCGGCGTCACCTGCGAGGAAGAGGTTGCCGTACCGCATCGGCTCGCAGACGTAACTCCGGAATCGGAGCACCGACTTGTCGAAGATGCGCCCCTGCTGGAGCTGCAGTCCGTCCGGACCGTCGACCCGCGCCTGCAGCTCTGCCCAGATCTGCTCCTCCGACCACTGCTGCGGGTCCTCGTCAGGAGGACACTGGAAGTACATCCGTTGAATGTGGGCGTCCCTCTGACTGATGAGCGCGAACCCTCGCTCGGACTTGCAGTAGATGAGTTCATCGGCGCTGGGCGGTGCCTCGCAGAGAATCCCGAACCAGGCGAACGGGTACTCGATGAAGTTGTCGGTGCGGAACGCCTCCGGGACGGCCCACTTGCAGATTCCCTGGGATCCGTCCGCGCCGACGACGATCTCGGCGTCCACCTGCTTTCGGCGTCCGTCGGTGTCGGTGAACCGGATCTTGGGCGTTGATGTGGTGAGGTCGTCGACCTCGGTGTCGGAGATCCCGAAGCGCACGTCCCCGTCGGCGGTTCGGCGGGCCTCGGCGAGGTCCGCGAACACCTCGTTCTGCGGGTAGAGCCAGACCGCCTCGCCGACCAGGTCCGCGAAATCGATGCGGTGGCTCTCCCCTGCGAAGCGCAGGTCGATCCCCTCGTGCTTGTGGCCGTCGGTGAGGACCCGGTCCGAGCATCCTGACTTCACCAGCAGGTCAACGCTGCCGCGTTCGAGGATTCCCGCCCTGTGCGTGGAGCGAATGGTCTCGTGGGTGCGGTTGTCCACCACGACGTTGTCCACGCCCGCGTTGGCGAGCAGGTGGGAGAGCATGAGCCCCGCGGGCCCGCCCCCGACGATTCCCACTCGCGTTCTGATGGTCTCAACTGGAGCGCCCACTGTTCTCCTTCTCGTTGGTCCGATATCGGTACGAATGCCCCGTCATGTCGATCGCGCGGCAGCAGACCGCACCGCGCATCCGCTGCCGGCTCACCGGCGTCGGCGTACCCGAAACCACGACTGCTGACGACGCTTCGACCTCATCTCCCGCTGTACCCGAGCTGCATGACAGGGGTGCAATGGGTCTCGCGGGCGGAAAGCGCCGCGACTGCCGAGACCACTCCGCAGACGATCGCGAACGCGGCGACGGGCCACCACGTCGCACCGTCCTTACCCGTGATCGCGACGGCAATCGACGGCGAGAACCCGGCCAGCAGGAACCCGAGCTGGGTCCCGATGGCGAACCCGGTGTAGCGGACGCGAGCGTCGAACATCTCCGTGAAGAAGCTGGGCCAAAGACCGTTGACGGCGCTGTAGGCGATGCCTGCGTGGAGGACGCCGACCGCGAACACGAGACCCAGCGAGCCGGTGTCGATCGCCCAGAGGTACATCGCGAACGTGACGGCCGACGCGAGCGCGCCGAACACCCAAACAGGACGCCGTCCCATCCGGTCGGACAGCGCGGCCCACAGCGGGATCGCGGCGATCGCCACCGCATTGGACACGACGGACACCCACAACATGTCGGACTTCTCGAGCTGATTCTCGCCCGTGGTCGCGAACGACAGCGCGAAGACGGCGAACAACGTCTGGAACACCGCGAACAGCGAGCAGCCGATGACCCTCAGCAGATCCCGCCATTGCTCGCGGACGAGCGTGAGCAGCGGCAAGGCAGGCGTCTCGGCCGGTTCGTCGACGGCTGCGGTGAACACGGGCGTCTCATCCAGACGTCGCCGGATGAAGTAGGCGACCGCGACGACCACCACGCTCAGCAGGAACGGGATCCGCCATCCCCACGCGTGCAGCGCGTCCTCGGGGAGTGCGGCGACCGGGAGGAAGACCAGCGTGGCCAGCACCATGCCCGCCGCGAACCCGGACATCGTGAAGCTGGTGAACAACCCTCGTCGACCTTCCGGCGCGTATTCGAGGGTGAGCGTGCTGGCACCTGCCGCCTCGCCGCCCGCCGAAATCCCTTGGGTCAGCCGGCACACCGTCAGCAGCACCGGGGCGAGCATGCCGACGGAGTCGTAGGTGGGAAGCAGGCCGATCGCCAGGCTGCTCGCCCCCATCAGCACCAGCGTGGTCAGCAGGACGCCCCGGCGCCCGACGCGATCGCCGAAGTGTCCGAACAGGACCGCGCCGAGAGGTCTTGCTAGGTAGGCGATGCCGAACGTGGCGAGGGCCAGCACCGTTGCGGCGGCCGGATCTCCTGACGGGAAGAAGACGGTGTTGAAGACCAGTGCGGCGGCGGATCCGTAGATGAAGAAGTCGTAGTACTCCAGGAGGCTGCCCAGAAAGGCCGCGAGAGCGGCTCGGCGTGCCTGGACCTCACTCGGGAGTTGCGCGTCATCGCCGATCACGGAGGTGGTTTCGGTCTCGGAAGCGGACACAGAACCTCCTTTCGTCGAAGTGCTGGAGCCGGGGTCGCCCGGCCGTGGAGGTTCCAGCAGCGTGCGTGCCCCGCGTGACGCAACAAACAGGAACTCCGTTGAATGAGAAGCGGAGATGGGCCACGATGCCTTCATGGCACGTTCGGACTCCGGTGAATCACTGCTGACGCGGGTCGATCGGGTGCTGTCCTGTTTCGATTCCGACAACCCGACCCGGACGGCCTCCGACATCGCCCGGCACGCGCAGCTACCGATCGCCACCGCTCATCGGCTGGTCAACGAACTCGTGTCGCTGGGGTACCTGGAACGCACCCCTGGCCGGCGGATCCGGCTTGGGGTGCGCCTCTGGGAGCTCGCCTCCCGCGGTTCGCGCGCGCTCGGCCTGCGGGAGGCGGCGATGCCGGTAATGGAGGACCTGCACGCCGCGGTCGGGCACCACACGCAGCTCGCCGTCCGGGACGGCCTCGAAGCTCTCTACCTGGAGCGGTTGTCCACGCGCGGTGGTTCGCGCAACATCATCCGCGTTGCGGGCCGCCTGCCCGCTCACGCGTGCTCCTCAGGCCTCGTGCTCATGGCGCACGCCCCCGTCGAGGTCCAGGACGAACTGCTGGCCTCCCGCCTGCACCGCTACACCGACCGGACACCGTCCGAGCCCGAGGCACTTCGCCGGGTGTTCGCCGACATCCGGCAGCGTGGTGTCGCCATGGCCGAAGACTTCATCACGCCCGGCGCCACCGGCGTCGCGGTGCCGATCCGAGGGCCTGCTGAGGACGTCGTCGCCGCTCTCAGCGTGGTCGTTCCCTCGCGGAACGGCAACGGCCCGGCCCAGATCTCCGCTCTTCTCGCCGCAGCACGGGCGATCTCACGTGCGCTCGGCCTGAATCCTCGCTTGGAGGCTGACCTCACGTCCACGTGAGCACCACCCCGGAACCTTCCCATTCAACGGAGCATCCGTTCCCTTCCTCCCGGCGATCCGGCCATCGTCGAAGTCGAGATCGCTCGTCGAGGCAAAGGGGCTGTTGATGATCCGCCACGTCGTCCTTTTCCGCTGGAAGCAGGGATTCGACCCCGCGGAGTGGCTCGCCGTCGTGCGCGATCTGCAGCAGCGCATACCCGAGGTCCGGTCCTTGTCGGTGGGGACGGACGTCCTGCACGCCGAACGTTCCTGGGACGCGGCGCTCGTCGCGGACTTCGACCGCATCGAAGACGTCGCGACCTACACCTCCCACCCCGCGCACCAGCCGGCCATCGCCCTCTCCGGTGAAGGCGCCGAGCAGATCGTCTCGGTCGACTTCGAGCTGGCAGAAGGTGCGCTGTGACGCGGCCCGAGGGCCGGGTGGCAGGCAAGACCGCGATCGTCACCGGCGGCAGCGGTGATCTCGGCCGGGCCACCGCGCAGATGCTCGCCGAGCACGGCGCCACGGTGGTGAACTTCGACCGTGCGCCTGCCGAAGGTGGCTGGAACGGCCTCGCGGTTCAGGACCGCATCGTCGACGTGACCTCGGAAACCGGTGTCTCCCGTGCCGTCGAAGAGGTGATCGCCGAACGGGGTGCGCCTCAGATCCTCGTGAACGCCGCCGGAATCATCGGTCGTCCGGCCCCGTCGCACGAGGCCACGATCGAGGAGTTCGACCGCATCTTCGGCGTCAACGTCAGAGGTGTCTGGCTGATGACCCGGGCCGTGGTCCCGCACATGATCTCCGCGGGCGGCGGCAGCATCGTCAACTTCTCCTCGATCCACGGCCTGACCGGTGGTAAGACGGTGCCGCTCTACCACGCCACCAAGGGCGCGGTCCGGTTGCTGTCCAAGGCGGATGCCGCGGTGTACGGGGAGCACGGGATCCGCGTGAACTCGGTTCACCCCGGGTCCACCCGGAGCCGGATGAGCCGGGATGCCGCGGCGAACTCGACCATCGGCCCGGAGGCCTACTACCGCCAGCTGGTGGGCGGGAATCCGCTTCCCCGACAAGGCACTCCGGATGAGATCGCCTACGCGGTGCTCTACCTCGCGTCCGACGAATCCAGTTTCACCACCGGTGCAGAACTGGTCGTCGACGGTGGTTACACGGCCGTCTGAACCATCGTCACCCGCCACGCGAAACCGGCCGCCCGGACGGGAGAACGCGCCCTCGTGGCCAGCCGACACCACCGATGCGAAGTGACCGCTCGACCATCCGCGCACGTCGAACGCGACTTCGCACGAATCCTGAAGGAGAGACAGTGAAAACCATCAAGTGCGACGTCCTGGTGATCGGCTCGGGAGCGGCCGGGATCTCGTCTGCGCTCAAGGCCGCGCACGACGGCCACAGCGTGCTCGTCGTGGACAAGGAACGCTATCTGGGCGGAACGACTGCGATCTCGGGTGGATGGGCATGGCTCCCGGGCAACAAGCAAGGGCAGTCCGAAGGGGACACGCGGGTGGAGGCCGAGACCTACATCCGTCACCTCGCGGGTGCCTGCTACGACCCGGACGCCAGCGGGGTCTTCCTCGACAACGTTCCGGAAGCGATGAACTTCTTCGAGGACGACGCGTCCATCGAGTTCCACTACCCGGAGAAGGCCCCGGACTACCAGATGGACGCGCCGGGAGCGAAGGTGTCCGGTCGCGCCGTGACGGTGCCCTCCGTCGACGCGCGCATGCTCGGCCACAACCGGCTCCGGGTGCAGCCGTACCTGTTGTCCTACACCGTCTTCGGCTACATGCCGGAGGTCGGACCGGACATCGCCATGTTCCTCAAGGCCAACCAGAACCTGAAGGCGTTCACCTACGCGGCCAAGCGAATTACCGCGACGTGGGCGCAGACCCTCCTGCACCGGCGCGCCTACACCCGAACCAACGGCAACGCGCTGATGACCCGACTGATCACCGCGGCCGACGAGGCGGGAATCCGCATGTGGACGTCCACCGCCGCCGACGAACTCCTTCGCGACGAGGCGGGAACCGTGACGGGGGCGCTGATCTCCGGGGAGCACACCGGTGCTGTGCACGCCCGGCTGGGCGTCGTCCTCGCGGCAGGGGGCTTCTCCGGGAACGCCGAGCTGCGCAAGCGGTTCTTCCCGCACGATCCGCGCGGTGACAACCACACCACCCCGACCATCGGGCACGACGGAGATTCGTTGCGGCTGGCGCAGTCCTGCGGCGGGCACATCGACGCGACGCCGCACCAGCCGGCGGCTTGGGGACCTGTCACCGTGTTCCGCGGTCTGCGCGGGCAGAAGCGGTGGTTCCCGCACCTGCGCGCCTTCGGCCTTCCTGGCCTGATCGCCGTCGATCGCACCGGAGTTCGCTTCGCGAACGAGTCGCTGTCCTACCACGACTACGGCGTCGAGATGCTCGACAACGACAGAGATCGGGACGGCACGTACGGCTGGATCATCGCCGACCAGAAGGCCATGCGCCGCTACGGGATCGGGTACGCCAAACCGTGGCCCTTCCCGCAGACCTACTTCCGCCGCTCCGGGTTCCTGCACAGGGCCCCCACCGTTGCCGCGCTCGCCGAGAAGATCGGCGTTCCCGCCGACCGCCTGCGGTCCACGCTCGACGAGTTCAACCTCGACGCCGCCCGGGGTGTGGACGAGAAGTTCAACCGCGGATCGAACTGGTTCCACCACTTCAAGGGCGACATGGACCACAAGCCCAACCCCAACCTCGCGCCCATCGACAAGGGCCCCTTCTACGCGGTGAAGATCGAGATGGGCGACCTCGGGACGTACGCGGGACTCGCCGTCAACACGCGCAGCGAAGTCCTCGATGAGGACGACGAGCCGGTTTCCGGCCTCTACGCCGTGGGCACCGCGGCCGTCAGCGTCTTCGGCGGCGGATACCCCGGATACGGCGCCAACATCGGCCCCGCCATGGTCTTCGGCTACCGCGTTGGCCGGGACATCGCCGAGCACGCCGCCGAACGCCGCGCAGCGAAGACCAGCGGCGAGCAGCAGTCCTGACGAGTCCCGGGGCGGAGAGGAAGTGGGTGTCGTGAACGCCGAGCCGACGAACTACGCAGGAACAGGCGGATCGGACGTGGTCGTCGTGACGGGCGCCTCGTCCGGGCTCGGCGCGCACGCCGCCGCGCGCGCCGCGAGCGAGGGCTGGACAGTGGCCGGTCTCGATCTCCAGGAAACTCCCGAGAACCTGGCGCTCGCCAGCAGCCACCGGGCGGACGTCCGTGATGCCGGAGCGCTCCGACAGGCGTTCGCGGAGATCCGCGAGCGGCACGGCCCGATCCGCGGTCTGGTCAACAGCGCCGGCCTCACGCGCCCAGGAGCTTCCGCCACGCTCCAGGAGGACGATTGGCGGACGGTGGTCGATGTCGACCTGACCGGCACCTTCTTCGCCTGCCAGGCGGTGTTCGACCACTTGGCGGAAGGTGCCTCGATCGTCAACATCGCTTCGATCGCGGCCACGCGCGGTCTCCCCCGCCGAGTCGCCTACAGCGCCGCCAAAGCCGGCGTCGTCGGGCTCACCAGCGCTCTCGCGGCGGAGTGGGGTCCGATGGGCGTCCGGGTCAACGCCCTCGGGCCGGCGTGGACGAACACGCCGCTGGTCCAGCAGATGGTGAAGGACGGGGCGTTGGACACCAAGTCGATGACCGACGCCATCCCGCTCAACCGCCTGTGCACCGAGGACGACGTCGCGAACGCGGCCCTCTTCCTGCTCTCCGACCGCGCGGCCTTCATCAACGGTCACACGCTCTACGTCGACGGCGGTTACGTCACCGCGGGGTGACTCCGAGAGAGCCGCCCAACGGGTCGCTCGAGATGCCACTGCTGTGGAGGTGGCCTCGCACGACCAGAGCCGACCTCCACCGCTCGACAGCGCTACGACTTCGCGGGGGTGGGGACGTTCTCAGGAAGACGCCCACCCCCACGACTCACCTCGTCCGGCATGCGACGGATGTCGCTTACGCGACTCCCTTCCCGGTGAAGCAGTAGCGTCGGGCACCGTCCGCGCCGTCCTTCAGGCACGCCTCGATCGTGACGGTCTTCCCCTCGGGGATGTTCACGTTCTTGAACTCGCATCGGTCGGGCGGATTGGATCCGTCGCTGTCCTCGGCTTGCACGCGATGATTGCCGCTGGAATCGCTCCACATCACCGCGCCCCAGGCGCGCAACCCGTCCTCCTGCATGTCGCAGACCTCGAGGACATCACCGTCGTGGAAGAACAACGCCTTGCCGCCGGGATTGTCGTCGACCGTGACGGCACCGCCGTCCTCACCCATCGCCCGAACCGGGCTCGCCTGCGCCACCGTCGCAGCAGGACCAGTGCCCCCAGCAGTGGAATCGCGCGGGTCAGGTGTTTCCGCATCTGCATCTCCTGCATCTCGTTGTGAACACGCGAACTGGGCAGAAGCCGTGCAGCGCTGCCCATCGTGGTGATGAGAGTTCCGGTCGCCCCTCAGATCTCCGCTGGAGCGAATCCCACTTCGCTCCGCATCTCACCGGTCGCTCCTCGGCGACGCTACCAACGTGACCACCCGCTCACCCGGCTTCGCAAAGGCTTCATTGGCCAAAGCCAATGCGCGCGGGCGCCGCACAGGTGTTCAGAAGAGGCCCTCTGCACCGCGGCTTTCCGAAACCACGAATCGGCTCGCACTCCCCTACGATGCGGGACGTACCCGTTGCGGACGGAGGAGCAGGCGATGAAGGCGTTGCAGTACCGGGAGATCGGCTCCGCACCCGAGGTCGTCACCGTCCCCGATCCGGATCCCGGACCCGGGCAGGTGCTGCTGAAGGTCACCGCTGCCGGGGCGTGCCACTCCGACATCGCCGTGATGAGCTGGTCTGCCGAGGAATTCCCGTACGCGCTGCCGCTGACCTTGGGGCACGAAGGTGTCGGCACGGTGGCTGGGCTCGGTGCGGGCGTCACCGGGCTGGCCGAGGGCGACGCCGTCGCCGTGTACGGCCCGTGGGGGTGCGGCCTCTGCCTCAACTGCGCCGCCGGCAAGGAGAACTACTGCCTGCGTGCCGATGAGCTGGGTATTCGCCCGCCCGGGCTCGGCTCCCCCGGGTCGATGGCCGAGTACATGATCGTCGACGACCCGCGGCACCTCGCCCCGCTCAACGGCCTGGACCCGGTCGAGGCGGTCCCGCTGACCGATGCCGGGCTCACGCCGTACCACGCGATCAAGCCCTCGCTGCCGAAGCTGGTCCCCGGGGCGACCGCCGTGGTCATCGGCGTTGGAGGGTTGGGGCACATCGCCGTCCAGATCCTTCGTGCTCTGACCAGCGCGCGCGTCATCGCCCTGGACGTCAGCGAGGACAAGCTGGCCCTGGCCCGCACCGTGGGCGCGCACGAGACCGTGCTGTCGGACGCGCAGGCCGCCGCGAAGGTCCGCGAGCTGACCGGCGGCCGGGGCGCGCAAGCGGTGTTCGACTTCGTCGGGGCGCAGCCGACCGTGGAAACGGCCGGCGCTGTGGCCTCGGTCGAAGCCGACATCTCCCTCGTCGGCATCGCAGGCGGCAGCCTCCCCGTCGGCTTCGGCCTCCTGCCGTTCGAAGCCTCCGTCACTGCGCCCTACTGGGGCAGCCGAAGCGAGTTCCACGAGGTCCTGGAACTGGCTCGGGCCGGAGCGCTCTCGGTGCACACCGAGACGTACTCCCTCGACGAGGCACCCCGGGCCTACGAACGACTCCACCACGGCGAGATCAACGGCAGAGCCGTCGTCCTGCCGAACGGGTGAGCCTGTTCCCGATCAGACGATGACTCGGGTCTATGCAGAACACGCGCGGTCGTCCGGCGGTCCGTCGGTGTGCGCACGTCTCGCCCGTTGCTGCGGATTGCACGCTTGTGCGCTCGTCCTCCGCCAGTTTCGAGCGTGACATGTCCGTAGGTCCGCTCTGCTGCTTCCTGCAACACGGGGACGAACCGCCTTGGCGAAGAACCCGGTATCCCGCCGCAGACCGCGCTCCTGCGGCGCCTGACAGCATCGATTCGGTCAGTGCCATCGAGCAACACGCGCCGCCAGATGGTGCAGCTTGGCACGAGCGAACATCATCGGTACAAACGTCGATGCTGTTCGGATGTTCGACACGAGGGAGTGTTGCGGGAGTGCTGATCAAGAGCAATGCGCGTGAGTGGGGAGACAACTCGACGCACGTTGGTCCCGATGACGGATACCTCGATCGAACACCGGTATTCCAGTTCATCCTCCTGTCCTTGCTCTTCCCGATGTGGGGCGCCGCAGCGGGACTCAACGACATCCTCATCCCGCAGTTCAAGTCGGTCTTCGAACTCAGCGACGCGGCAACCGCGTTCGTGCAGAGCGCCTTCTACGGCGGCTACTTCCTGATCGCCGTCCTCGCTTCGCGGTTCATCAAGCGGACGTCGTACAAGGCCGCGGTCATGGTCGGCCTGGTCCTCTACATCGTGGGCTGCGGGCTGTTCTTCCCCGCCTCTCACATGGCCACATACGGCGTCTTCCTCGTCGCGATCTTCGCCATCGCCGTGGGGTTGAGCTTCCTTGAGACCTCAGCCAACACGTTCAGCTCGATGCTCGGGCCGCGGCGCACGTCCACGCTGCGGCTGAACATCAGTCAGACGTTCACACCGCTGGGGAACCTGACCGGCATCGTCCTGGGCAAGTACCTCATCTTCGACAACGCCGCCTCGCTCGAAGCGCAGATCGCATCCGTGCAAGGCTCCCAGCGCCAGGAGCTCATCGACCGGCTGCTGGGCCAGACATTGCTCCCGTACAAGTACATCCTGGCCGTTCTCGTCGTTCTTCTCGTGCTGTTCGCCATCACCGAGTACCCGAAATGCCGTCCCAGGGTTGACCAGGACGCCCAGGCAGGGATCGGGGAGACCCTGAAGTACCTCTCCACGAACAAGCTCTTCCTCAAGGGCATCGGAGCGCAGTTCCTGTACGTCGGATTGCAGACGGCGGTCTGGTCGTTCACCATCCGCCTGCCCTTGGAGACGATCCCGGGCATGAACGAGTACGAGGCCTCGAACTACATGATCCTCGGATTCGCCGCCTTCTTCATCGGAAAGTTCCCCGCCAACTTCCTGATGAGCAGGTTCTCCCCTTCGTACGTCCTGATCGCCTACACGGCCATCGGTGCGGTGCTGCTGGTCTTCGTCGCGTTCGGTCCAGGAAACTGGGCGGTGTGGGGAGTCGTCCTGGCGAACCTGCTCATGGGACCGTGCTGGCCGACCATCTTCGGACGCACCCTGGACACCATCGAAGACAAGCGCCACCAGGAAACCGGCGGTGCCGTCCTGGTCATGGCCATCGTCGGGGGCGCCGCCATCCCGGTGCTCCAGGGATTCGTGTCCGATGCGACCGGGTCCCTGCAGGTGTCGTTCCTCGTGGGCGCCGCATGCTTCGCAGCCATCACGCTGTTCTTCATCGACCAAGCTCGACACGCTGTGACCGACGAACCCGCCTGACCGGCCGACACAAAGCCAGTCACGTCGACCGGCTCCTGCTCCGGACCGGATTCCGCATGGCCGGAACTCGCTGTTCGCCGGTCGTCATTGACCACCGGTATGGCGTGGCCCGGGAATCTCTCCCGCGGAGCGGGCGCGTGCGTTCCTGCGCCGGTTGGCCCACGCCACCCGTGGGGATGCTGCGAGGATCCTCCAGTCCTCGAGATCCGGGAGGGCGTAGCGGAGGACTTCGGCTTCCGCAGGACTCCACGGCACCAGGATCACGTCGGCCCGCCAGCGGTTCCCGTGCTCCTGCAACCAGTTGCGGGCGTCCGGGACCACCACTGTCTGGCGGCCGTGTCGGCGAGCCAGTTCGGTGGCGACGAGGTGATGGGTTTTGCGCTCAGAGCGGGTGTCGTGATCCGACCGTTCGGGCACAGCCGCACACCTCCACCGTGACAGGAGAAACTGAACTGCTTGCCCAGTCAACCGGAAGCAGCGGTCGTCGAGGAACCGACGATCAGGCGGAGCCGGTGATACGTCCAGGTGACATTTCCAGTCGTCGCCGATTCGTCCGGACGCACGGCCTCCCTCAGGCCGTCGCCGCGGCCGCTGCCCGGCCGGCTTGGCGGCCTGAGAACAGGCAGCCGCCGAGGAAGGTGCCTTCGAGCGCGCGGTAGCCGTGGACACCTCCGCCCCCGAAGCCCGAGACCTCGCCTGCGGCGTACAGGCCCGGGATGGGGTTGGCGGCCGCGTCCAGGACCCTGCCGGAGAGATCGGTTTGGAGGCCGCCGAGGGTTTTGCGGGTCAGGATGTTCATGCGGATGGCGATCAAAGGACCCGCGTCCGGGTCGAGGATCTTGTGCAGGGGCGTGGTGCGCACCAGGCTGTCGCCGACGTAGGCCAAGGAGTTCCGGATCCCCATGATCTGGTCGTCCTTGGTGTAGTTGTTGTCAACCTGGCGGTCTCGCTGGACGAGCTGGCGTTCGAGGTCGCCCGCGTCGAGCAGGTCCGATCCGGCGAGCCGGTTCATCCCGGCGACGAGTTCCGCAACGGTGCTCGCGGTGACGAAGTCCTCGCCGTGGTCCTGGAACGCCTTGACCGGCGGCGGGGTGTCGTTGAGCGCTCTGCTCGCGAGGTAACCGGCCAGGTCCTTCCTGGTGAGCTCCGGGTTCTGCTCCGAGCCGGAAAGGATGAACTCCTTGTCGATGATCTTCTGGTTCAGCACGAACCACGAGTAGTCGTAGCCGGTGTCCTTGATCAGCTTCAGCGTGCCCAGGGTGTCGTAGCTGGGAATGCCGGGGTTCGGGAAGCGGCGTCCGCGGGCGTCGAACCACAGCGAGGACGGTGCCGCGAGGACCCGGATGCCGTGGTTCGGCCAGATCGAGCTGTGGTTGGCCAGACCCTCGGTGTAGTGCCACATCCGGTCGCGGTTGACCAGGCGGGCACCCGCGCTCTCGGTGATGCCCAGCATGCGGCCGTCGACGTGGGCCGGGACGCCGGTGACCATGCGCTCCGGCGGTGCGCCCAGCCACTCCGGCCAGTTCTGCCGGACGAGGTCCTGGTTGCCGCCGATCCCACCGGAGGTGACGAGGACTACCGGTGCGTGCAGTTCGAAATCGCCCACCCTGGTGCGGGAACTCGGCGTGCCGCGTGGGGCGTCGCTCGGTTCCAGGACTCCGCCGCGCACACCGTTGACGACGCCGCCGGTGACGGTGAGCTCGTCGACCTGGTGGCGGAACCGGAAGGACACCAGCCCCCGCTCGGCCGCTTCGCGCACCCTCTTCTCGAACGGCTCCATGACACCGGGACCGGTGCCGAGCGTGAGGTGGAATCGGGGCACCGAGTTGCCGGGCCCATCCGAGAGCTGCCCGCCTCGCTCGGCCCAGCCGACGACGGGCACCCACCGCACGCCCATGTCGTGCAGCCAGGACCGCTTCTCCGTCGCGGCGAACTCCAGGTAGGCCTCGGCCCAGCGCTTGGCCCAGTAGTCCTCGCCCAGCGGGTCGTCGGGACCGCGGTCGAAGCCGGCGTTGCCGAACCAGTCGTCGCGGGCCAGTTCCAGCGAGTCCTTGATGCCGGCCAGCCGCTGCTCCTCCGAGTCGATGAACAGCAGTCCGCCGAGCGACCAGAACGCCTGGCCACCGAGACTCGCCTCGGGTTCCTGGTCGAGCAGCAGGACCTTGCGGCCCGCATCGGCGAGCTCCGCGGTGGCCACCAGACCGGCGAGCCCACCACCCACGACGATCACGTCGGCGTCGGCGCCGGAGGAGTTGCGCGGTGCGCCGAACGCGGCGCTCATGGGCCACGACGCGCTCATCGCAGCCGCACCACCGCTGATGAGCGCGGAGCGGCGACTGATCATGCCCTTCTCACGAGAGTTCATGTCATCCCTTCACCGGTCGGTCCCGGCACCGAGTGAACACCTGTTACCGCGAAGGGCACAAGATCACGGACAAATCGTTAGGATTCCGAGAAACGCGGGCAAAGGCCTCAATTCCCCATGATTCTCAAAATGCGGCGCAGTCCACGCCCTACCGTCGGTGTCGGCGGTTCCACGGGCGGTTGCGGCGGGTGATCCAGCGGGCGAATCCTGCTGCGTCGGTGCGGGCTCGCTGTCCGGGGTGGCGCGGATGCTCGGCCGCGTAGGAGTCGAAGAGCGGCGGGAAGCGCTCTCCCAGTTTCTCCACCAGATCCGGTCGCAGCTTCGCCACGACGCGCCTGCGCTTGTTCAGCAGTGCTCGCTGCTGAACTCTGAGCTGGTCCCGGTCGAATCCGGGCGGTTCCTCGGCTCGACCGAGCAGCGCTGCGAGCAGCTGTTGTTGCTGCGCGGCAAGGCGTTTCCGCGCGTCGCTCATCTGGCGATGGCCGCGCGGATGGCGGTGAGCTCGGCGGCGAGTTCGTCGTCGGAGGGGAACTGGTCGTCGCGTTCCAGCAGGACCCCGGGCGGCGACGTGCGGGTGTGCAGCTGCGCCAGGAGGTCGAGGACTTCGGGGACGACCGGGTGCGCGTGCGTGTCGTGGTAGATGCCGTCCTGCCAGGTGCCGCCGCCGACGTGCACGTAGGCGATGTGCTCCAACGGGACGGTGTTCAGGAACTCCTCGGGGTCGGTGCCGAGGTTGTGGGCGTTGGCGTGGAGGTTCGCGACGTCGAGGAGGAGCGCGCACCCGGTGCGCTCCACCAGCCGCGCCAGGAACTCCGCCTCGGTGAACTCCGCGTCGGGCCATTCCACCAGCGCAGCCACGTGTTCCAGCGCCAGCGGCACGGGCAGCAGATCCTGCGCTTTGCGCACGTTGTCGACCAGCACGTCGAGCGCTTCGGAGGTGCGGGGCGGGGGCAGGATGTGCCCCGCTTCCCACTGCCCGGCCCGGGTGAACGCGACGTGGTCGCTCACCAGCGGTGCGTCGAGAGCCGTGGCCACGCGGGCGAGATGGCGCACGCGCTCGGTGTCGAGAGGTTCGGTCCCGGCCAGCGACAGCGAGACCGCGTGCGGGAGGACCGGGAGTCCGCGTTCGCGGAGCAGGCTCAACGATTCCGGGATGCGACGCGGGTCGACGTCCTCGGCGACGCACTCCACGAAGTCGACGTCGAGGCGTTCCACGGTGAGGTCGATCTCACGACGCCAGCCGATTCCGACGCCGAGGCGCGGTGTCTCGGCATCCATCAGCCACCTCCTCCCCCGCCGCAGCCACCACCGCCGCCGCCTCCGCAGCTGGACGACACACCGCTGGCCGCGCCGCCGGAGCTGGAGGTGTTCAGCAGTCGCACGACGGTCGGATCGGGGTAGGCGCTCAGCCCCGCGAACGCCACGAGCTCCGCGGCCGCACCGCCCACGAGAGGACCCACCACCGCGTGACCCGAGCCGACGGCGGTCGAGGACGGTTTGCCCACCGCGTCACCCGCTTTCGTGCGCAGCGGATGACCGCACTTGTGGGCGGCACCTCCCCAGAGGAGAAGCGTCACCGCGAACTCGAAGAAGAGGAAACCGACCGGATAGCCGAGCCGGACTCCGTTCACGCCTCGCACCACCGCGATCAGCGCGAGAATCGGGAATCCCCACACCAGCAGCCGCAGCACCGCGTGCGCGCCCGACGGCACGAGGAAGCCCTCCTCGACGAGGCGTCGCCGCAAGGTGTCGCAGTGCCCGCTGAGCCGGATCGCCTTGCGCGGCTCGGAGATCGTCCCTTCGCTTCCGGCGAGTGCGAGCACCTCGCGCTGCACCTCGTCGTCCTCGCCCTGGGTGCTGACGCGGTGCAGCTTCCGCGACCGGGAGACCCGCACGCGCCCGTCGTGGATCAGGCCCGCCAGCGCGGTGTCGGCGACCCGGTCGCTGCCCCCGTGCAGATAGGCCCGCTCGTACAGCCCGAGCCCGCCTGTTTCGCCAACGGGTTTCCCCATGTCCTTCACCACGGCACGTGCGACCACGACGATCGCGCACCACACGATGAGCCCCATGCCGTACAGAAGCAGGAACTCCGGGCCGCTGAGCCCCCACGGCTGTTCCATGACCACCTCACCGCGATCCGAACGGACCCGCACCCCGCGAATCCACCCCGTTGGACGCGCGGGCACCACCCCAGGTTCCACCAGCAACGCGGCGTTCCGGCCGCACCTCGCTGGTCATCCGCGGTTCAGCCGCGGGAGACGGCCTGCGCGGTGACGGCGAGACCACCATGCGCTCGCACGAGGCCAGCAGGATCCGGGCGAACCTGGAAACGCACCCCGAAACCCCGCTGCTGATCAGCGGATCCGCCTCAGCCCGTCGCTCCCCCGGTGGTCGCGAGCAGCTCTTCCGAGACCGCCCAGAGGCGCCGGCGAACATCGTCGTCGTAGGAGGTCTTGCTGGTGGCGACCGGACGTCGCTTGATGAAGTACTTGCCGGTGACGTCGGCGACTTCCGGCGAGTTGGCCAGGTGAAGGATCGTGTCCGCACCCTTCTCCGGGGAGATGCCGAAGCCCGCGTAGAAGGCACCGATCAAGGCCCGTGCGACCCCGTGGGCCCCGTTCTTGAAACCGGACGCGACCGCACCGGGGTGCATCGCGTTGACGGTGATGCCGGAATCACGCAGACGTTCCGCGAGTTCGTAGGTGAACAGGATCTGCGCGAGCTTCGACTGCCCGTAGCCACGCATCGGGTTCCCGCTGTTCCGCCCTTGAAGATCGGAGAAGTCGATCTTGGCGCCCTTGTGGGCCATCGAACTGACGTTGATAACCCGCGCACGTTCGGCGCTCTTCAGCTGCTCGAGCAGCAGGGTGGTCAGCAGGAAGTGGCCGAGGTAGTTGCCCGCGAACATCGACTCCAGGCCCTCGGAGGACTCGCGCCGGGTCTGCGTCACTCCCCCGGCGTTGTTGACCAGCACGTCGAGCTTCGAGTACCGGTCGGTGAACTCGCGCGCGGCCCGGCGGACCTCGGCCATCTCGGCCAGGTCGACGACGATCAGCTCGACCTGCTGGTTGCCCGTCTCGGCGATGATCGCATCGCGGGCCGCGGCACCCTTGTCGGCGTTGCGGCACAGCATGACGACGGTCGCCCCGCTGCGCGCGAGTTCGAGCGCCGTGACGTACCCGGTGCCCGAGTTCGCCCCGGTCACGACGCAGACCCGCTGATCGGTGCTCATCGATCTCCCCGTGGTGTGAGCAAGTGGTTACTTCGAGGGTAACCGCCGGGACCTCGCGGTCACCTCGAACCGTTGCCGAGATGAAACGGGCGGCGACGCGAGCCACCGCCATTCCCTTGTGGACGCACCGGTCGTTCTCCTTCTGCGGTACGCCCCTCTGACGTCCACTGCCGACACGGGCTGCGGGGCTCGGACCAGCCAGGCGCGCGAGCACGGACCTGCTGAACGCGTGGCGCACATCCAGCCGGTCCGCCCCGGACGGTGGTGATCGAGTCGAGGCAGGGCTCGACCGAAACCTCATCCGGATTCCGCGGACCCGCGAGGGCTTTCCGGCCGCGCTTCGGTGCTGTCGCCCTGAGCTGCTTGATCGTCGTCTCGCAGCCCCCGGGCTTCGGCCTTGAGCACGCGGGCCGACTGCCCCAGCGAGCGGGCCATCTGCGGCAGCCTGCTCGAACCGAACAGCAGCACCACCACGACGAGCACGACCAACCAGTGCCAAGCGCTCAGCGATCCCATTCGTCCCTCCGGATCTGTTCCCCATAAACCAAAGCAATCTTAGAGCTTGTTCCTGAACTCAGGTGAGGCGTTTGCTGATGGTGTGAATCGCCGCCCAGC
>NZ_BAAGZP010000013.1:0-54959 GCF_054778355.1 Saccharopolyspora tripterygii
CCATCGACATCTGGCTCCGCGACCTCACCAAGATCAGTTCCTAAACAGCTCCTAGTCGTTCCACCGCACGACGCTGCCCGGCCGCGTTCGCAGGGCCCGGAGCAGGAGGCGCCAGCCTCGCGGGCGCTTCGGCTGGGCGGGTGACTCGGGCGGGCGTTCGCCGGGTGCGGCGGGCGCCCAGCTCTCGAGGTCGTCGGGCTCGCCGCGCCAGAGGACGGGTTCGCCGACGTCGAGCGCATCGGTGAACCAGAAGGTCTGGTCGGGATCCCAGCCCGCGAGCACGGTGCGCGCGTCGCCGACCGGCAGCGCGCGCCCCGCGGTGGTGAGGTAGCCGGTGAGGGTGAGGTGCACGGCGTCGTGGTCAGCGGCGACGGCTTCCCAGTCCGGGATCACCCAGCGCCCGGTCATGCCGGTGACCCGGTACCAGTCGTGCTTGCGGGCGAGCGTGACGTCCATCGGGTAGCGCTCGGCCAGCGCGCACCAGTCTCGCGGTCCGGCGATCTCGTAGACGCGCGGCTCACCGGTCGGTCGCACGGACCGGCACCATGCCCATTCGGGCCCGAAGCTGTCCTCCTCCAGGCAGAGCCCGAGCGCTACCGGACGAGCTCGGGTGCTGTTGACCAGGTGGCGCGACGGCGTGGACCACCAGAAGCCGCTGAACGACGCGTTCGGGTCGGCGGGTCGCTTCCGGGAACGGTGCTCGTCATCGAGCGTCTCCGCCCGTCCTTCGGCGAGCACTTCGGCCGCTGGTCTGACCTCGGGCACCTCGCCGCTCGGATCGGTCGTCGCCGCGACCTGTGCGCCGAGGTCGACGGGCGACGACCACCACCGAGCAGAGGGCGCCGAGGCGACGGCGCGGGCGACCGGCAACAACGCCGCGCGGACCTCCGGAGCGGCGAGCGCCTGATCGATGTCGTCCGGTTCCTGCCAGTACATCGCCCGGTCGACCGAGTTCGCGAACGGCACGAGCATGGCGGCCTCGCTCCAGTCCGACAACGCCTCGACCGCGTCGGGGTCGACGGCGTTCAGGACGTCGACGAGCTCGTCGGGCAGCGCGGGCGTCCACCGATCGGAGACCGCGCTGAAGCACATCCGCCGACCCCGCGGCGCCGCCACCAGATCCTCGGCCAACATGATCCAGACCGTAACCACCACTGCGCCGCCGCGACATCGAATTTCCCCTTCCCGTACGGGCGCAGGGGCGGTGTGCCCATCGCGCAAGGCATCTCGCGGTCAGGAGAAACGCCTGGTCACTACCTGAGTCGTTCACCCAAAAGGGTGGATGCGTCGGCGTCGGGGTGGACTGCGGCGGGTGGTGTGTAAGCTTGGCGCCGGTCGTTGTATTTCTGGGTTCGTGTTTGCGCACGCTCGCAGGATTTGATGCGAGCGAGCAGCTGTCCGTGGTTGTAGCTGGAAAGCCGCCGTTCGAGATCCCCGGCCCGGGCTCCCACGCAGTGTGGGCGCCCGTCACACGCTCCAGCTCCCAGGAGGAGACAAACATGGCACAGGGAACCGTGAAGTGGTTCAACGCTGAAAAGGGCTTCGGCTTCATCGCCCCGAACGACGGTGGCCCGGACGTCTTCGTCCACTACTCGGCCATCGAGGCCAGCGGCTTCCGCAGCCTCGAAGAGGACCAGCAGGTCACCTTCGAGGTCACGCAGGGCCCGAAGGGCCCGCAGGCCAGCTCGGTTCGCGTCTGAACCTCGTAGCTCACGAACGCCGCCGGCTGCTCACCTCCGGGTGAGCAGCCGGTGTGCTTCTACCGGGAGGAATCCCATCACCGCCGCACAACCCGCGTCCGCCGAGACGCCGGTTCCCGAGCAGGGAGCTCCGAACGAGATCGCCCCGATCCAGTTCGTCGAGCCGGAACCCGCTCACGCGCAAGAACATCAGCCGCACGCTGACCACAGCGAAGCCGGAATGCGCGAGCTCCGCACCCCTTTCGACACCTGATCCCGCCGCCCGGGATCCCGCCGACCGCCCGCCCCGCGTTCAAGCAGGACCGAGCCGGCTGAAATCGAAGAGCACCGCAGAACTCTCGACCCCAGATCCACACCGGACGCGTCCTCACGCCGCGCGGCAACCGCGCCGAGACCCCGAGCGCGACATCCTGGATCAGCGCGCCTGAATCCTCGTGCGCGCATTCCCGCGGAAAGATCGCAGAATCGCATTCTGACCGGGGAAAGTGGGGCAGGTGGGACTTGAACCCACGACCTGACGGATTATGAGTCCGCTGCTCTGACCAGCTGAGCTACTGCCCCCGCGGGGTGCTCGGTATCGGGGATCGTATCGAGGGCGTCACAGAGCGGGGTCGCCGGGTGTTCCGGCCGGACGGCCCAACATGATATTGGGCGGAACGGCGGAAACCCAGCGCATCAGGTTTGCGGCGGGTGGTCTACTGATCGTCGCGAGCGGAGTCGCGAATCAGCGCTCCGGGGTGTTGGTCCTCAACACGTTCGCACTGGTGAGAACGGTGTTTGTTCACCGCTGACCGGTTCTCGGTCGCAGATGCTGCCGCATTGCGCGAATCCCGGTGGATCGTCGTATTCCTCGACGGAGTTCGCGCATCCGGAATATCGCGGGAATTCTTCGGGAGCGGCCGTGCGCTCCACGCTCGTGCGGGCCGGGGCCGGGGGTGGTGCGAGGTCGCTCGGGGCGCCCTCGCAGGCGAGCAGCGCCACCGCGAGGGCTGTGGTCGCGAGCGGTCTGCCCATCAACGCACCTCCACCGCAACCGCACCAGGGACGCCCGAGTATCGGTGCTGCCGCGCGATCGCGCGACCGGAGTGATCCGCGCGCGGGACCCGGACATGACGAAGGCCCGGCGCCTGTGGGGGGCGCCGGGCCTTCGCCGAAGGTGTCGGTCTCTTCAGCCGAGGAGGCGGAAGACGTCGAACGCTCCGGACAGCTGCCCGATGATCGCGATGGTGGCCATCAGAGCCCCGATGGCGGCCACGGTCAGCACGGACATGATGATCAGGTAAACGACTGCCTTGATCGGTTTCGGCAGCTTGGCCACCGAATCGAAATCCGGCAGCGTGATGTGGCGTTCCTTGCCGATTCCTGGTGCGGACATCTGACTCCCCCGTCCTTGTCAGTTCCCTCGAACGACCACCTGCATTCGAAGGACGGAGCGCGAACGGACAACCGTTGCGCCGAATCGCATCACGAATTCGTCTCGGTCGGAAATCGATCGAATCATCCAACGCGGTCGATCCCAGCGGCTCCCGCGAGCCACGAGGCTTAGCACGAATCATCCGCACCGATGCCGTTGGCCGCGAGCCGAACTGAGGCGACATCGCGCATTTCGACCCTGGATCGTTATCCGGCCGACGGTCCGCGGCGTGCGGACTGGCGATGCTGGTCGGCCGGGACGTCGCCACGCTGGAACCTCGCCGACCGCACCATGATTCTCGCATCCGCCAACATCGATCTTCGTTCAGGGTGGCCTCTGCCGGAACCGCCGATCGGGGCGGATCATCCGGTTCGCGAGTGAACCGCGTTGATGTCGCCTTCGGAATCGATCAAAGTGGATCGAATGCGAATTCGATCCACCGCCCGTCACGCCCGAAACGAGCGCGAACGGCCCGATTTTCTCCGATTCTCCGGGGCGCGGAGCGGATCCGCGGGTGCGTCCGAGCTTGAGGCCCCGTCCCTGCGGAGATCACAGCGGGTGTTTTCCGGCTCCCCCGGAACCGGAGGGGAATCAACCCGATAGGTGCATGACCGCGCCACCCGTTCGGTGGCAGACTACGGCGGCATGCGAGCGTGACGTGATCGCTACGATGCGTCAGAGAAGTACGCGTACCGCGAAGGGGTAAGACCGTGAGTCAGTCGAGGGCGGAGATGTTCGCGCCTGAAGGTGTGGACCTGGAACACCCCAACGTCGCCCGGGTCTACGACTACTACCTCGGCGGCAGGGCCAACTACGCGGTGGATCGCGTCTTCGGTGAGAGGGCGCTGGAGCGCTACCCGTTCGTCGCGCCGGCCGCCAAGGCCAACCGGCTCTTCCTGCACCGCGTCGTGCGGTACCTCTGCAAGCAGGGCATCAGGCAGTTCATCGACATCGGGTCCGGCGTTCCGACCATGGGCAGCACCCACCAGGTCGCCGACGAGATCGTGGACGACGCCAGCTGCGTGTACGTCGACAACGAACCGGTCGCCGTCGCCCACTCGCGCATCCTGCTCGAGGAGGACGACGTCATCGGCAAGCACGACGTGCTGCACGGGGACCTGCGCGAACCCGACCGGTTGTGGAAGCAGATCGAGGACAGCGGGGTCATCGACCCCGAACAGCCGGTGGCGCTGCTCCTGATCGCCGTGCTGCACGTGACGCAGCCCGGCCCGAACGGCGAGGACATCGGTCCGCAGGCCGTCGCGCGGTTCCGCGAGCTGCTGCCCCAGGGCTCCTACCTGGTGATCACCCACGGCACCGCCGACGACGTGCCGGACAAGCGCAAGGCCGAGATGGCCGAGTTCGGGAAGATGTACGACAAGTCGGCCACTCCCGTCATCTGGCGCCCGCACAACGAGATCGAGGACTTCTTCGGCGACTACGAGCTCGTGGAGCCGGGCTGCACCTGGACGCCGCTGTGGCACCCGGAGGAAACCGGTGAGAACGCGCCGGTGATCGAGTTCGACAGCCCGAACGACTCCGTCGTCTGGGCGGGAGTCGGCCGCAAACCCTGATCCACGAGCACTCAGCCGCCGCGACCCGCGGGGTCGTGGCGGCTGTGATGTCTGCCCGGGTCCAGCGCGCATCGGGCACGGCTGGGTACGCTCGACTCGATCGTCCGCCCCGACGACCTCGGGAGGTCACCGTGCCCGAATGGCGCCCACGTCCGCTGCGCAGGCGTGGCAGGCACACCGAGCCGGTGCTCCGCGAGGAGACGGCGCCCGAGCACTCGATGGACCCGCGCCCCGAGGACGACCGGCCGCTGGCCGATCGACCGCTGATCGACACCGCGATCTACCGCGACGGCGTGCGGATCTCGACCCCGCCGAGCCTCGGTGAGACCTACCGCCGGCTGCCCGGCGCTGACGGGACGATGGCCTGGATCGGCCTGTACCGACCGGCCGATGAGGAGCTGCTGGCCGCGGCGGAGGAATTCGATCTGCACAAGCTCGCGGTCGAAGACGCGATCGTCGCCCACCAGCGGCCCAAGATCGAGCGCTACGGCGACACGCTGTTCGTGGTGCTCCGCGCCGCCACCTACCTCGACGACGTCGAAGAGGTCAGCTTCGGCGAGCTGCACCTGTTCATCGGCCCGAACTTCGTGCTCACCGTCCGCCACGGGCAGGCGCCGGACCTCTCGGTCGTGCGCAGGCGGATGGAAACCGAACCGGAACTGCTCCGGCGCGGCCCGGAAGCGGTGCTCTACGCCGTGCTCGACCACGTGGTGGACGGGTACGCGCCGGTCATCGCGGGCCTGCAGAACGACATCGACGAGATCGAGACCGAGGTCTTCAGCTCCGATCCGCACGTGTCCCGGCGCATCTACGAGCTGTCCCGCGAGGTCATCGAGTTCCAGCGCGCCACCAGGCCGCTGCTGGCGATCCTGCGCAGCCTGGAAGCTGGGTTCGAGAAGTACGAGATCGACGAGGAGCTGCAGCGCTACCTCCGCGACGTCGCCGACCACGCCACGACGGTCGCCGAACGCGTCGACGCCTTCCGGGAGATGCTCGACAACATCCTCACCGTCAACGCCACGCTGGTCACGCAGGCGCAGAACGAGGAGATGAAGCGCATGACCGAGGCCAGCTACGCGCAGAACGAGGAGCTCAAGCGGATCTCGTCGTGGGCAGCGATCCTGTTCGCCCCGACCCTGATCGGCACCGTGTACGGGATGAACTTCGACATCATCCCCGAACTGCACTGGTCGCTGGGCTACCCGTTCGCGATCATGCTGATGCTCGTGGTCTGCGTGAGCCTCTACGCGATCTTCAAGCGGCGCAACTGGCTGTGAATCAGGCCTGACGCTCGAAGGTCACCAGCAAGCCCTCGACGCCTCCCGGCCCCATGCGGCCCTTCACGTCGGCACCCGTGATCGCCTTGAGCTGCCAGCCCTGGGCGGCCTCGTCGTTGAGCACCTTCTCGAGCTTCTCGCCGGACATCTTGCCGCCGAGCCACTTCTCCCGAAGCTCCACGACCTTGTACTCGTACGCCACGATCTCTCCCCCGGTTGTTGCCTTCTCCACTCCCCCAACGCCGGCCGGCCTCCCGAAGTTCCGGCTACTGCACCTGCTCGGCGGGTTCTTCCGGCGAACGGGTGCTGATCGTGATCATTTCGGACCAAACCTGCCTCGATTGCGGTGCTCCCTTGCCCACACCTGCTAGCTTAGACTCAATTCACTAGTTAACTAGTGAATTGATACTTCGACTGAGGGAGACAGCATGTCGTTCATCAACACCAAGCGCGTCGTGGTCGCCGGGGCGCTGGCCTTCGGGACGATCGCGGGAGTCGGCGCGGCAGCCATCGCAGGCCCCGCGCAGGACGTCGCGCAGCAGCCCGCGGCGAACGCCGTCCAGGCGCCGGCGCAGACCCAGAACGTGCCCGAGGTGCGCATCACCTCGGGTGACTACGCGCTGGAGTACCGGGTGCTCAACACCAACGGGGACGGGTTCGGTTCCACGATGGACCCGAACACCACGCGCGACGTCCAGGGCGACGGGTTCTCGACGGTCGACTTCTTCGTCGCCGGAAAGCACATCAACCGCAACGGACCGCTGGTGGACGGCTCGACGCTGGCGTGCCAGGCCACCGGCACGGCCGAGGCCCCCGAGGTGCGCTGCGACTTCGAGTGACCGGCTGCGGGCGGGCAGGATCTCGCGACCTGCCCGCCCACGGGCGTCCTCGGGCGGGCCCACCTCGCTCGGAGGGCGGACACCGCACGCGAATTCGTCACCGGGAACCGCTTCGGGACATCACCAGCGGGGCTGGGAGAGCTTCTGCGATGCACGCGCGAACACCACCGATCTCCGGCCGAACCGGCGAACTCGGATCTAGAGCCGTTTGGTGAAGAAGACCCGGTGGTAACCGTTCTCGACCGCGCGGTGGGTCTCGGCGTAGCCCATCCGCGGGTAGTAGGCGAGGTTCTCGGTCATGGACTCGTTGGTGTAGAGGCGGATCTCGTCGAGTCCTCGCTCGCGGGCTCGGGCGTCGGCGAAGTCGAGGAGACACCTGCCGATGCCCTCGCCTTGAGCCGCCGGGGACACGGCGACGTTCTCCAGCAGCAGGTACCCGGGTCTGCACCGGAGAACGAGCAGTCCCACCGCCTCGCCCCGCTCCTCGGCGACCCACACGTCACCGGAGGCGATCAGCGCCGCGTAGTCCTCGGTCATCGGAGCGGGCTCGGCACCGATGCGCTCGACGTAGTGGGCGTAGGCGTCTCGCGCCAGCCTCGACAGGGCTTCGGCGTCGGCGGCGATCGCGGGCCGGATCACGTGTCCTCCTCGTCAGCCGAGCGTGCCGACCTTGTGGAGGTAGCAAGTGCCGCACATGGATTCGTAGCCGACGTCTCCGTCGATGGCGACCTGGTCGCCGTCCTGGGTGAACACGCCGTCGACCGTGCGCGCGTTGAGCGTCGCCTTGCGGCCGCATCGGCAGATCGTCTTGAGCTCTTCGATGGAGTGCGCCAGCTCCATCAGCCGCAGGCTCCCGGGGAAGCCGCGAGTGCGGAAATCGTTGCGCAGCCCGTAGGCGATCACCGGGATCCCGTCGAGAACGGCCAGCCGGAACAGGTCCTCGACCTGCACTCCGGTGAGGAACTGCGCTTCGTCGACGAGCACGCAGTCCGGAACGCCTGCCGCCAGCACGACGTCGCGCAGAGGCGTGTCGGCGTCCAGAACGATGTCGACTTCCCGCGTCACGCTGATCCGCGACAGCACCACGGGGCTCTTGGTGTCGATCTCGGGCTTGACCACGAAGACCTGCTGCCCGCGCTCCTTGTAGTTGTGCGCGACCTGGATCAACGCCGTCGACTTGCCGGAGTTCATCGCCCCGTACCGGAAGTAGAGCTTCGCCACGACCGAACACGCTAGCGATGTCGGGTGGTCAGCCGTACGTCGGGTATTGCGGCCACCCGGCCGGGCTGTCCTCCCATTCCTGCTGACGGCCGTAGACCGTGCGGTCCATGATCCCGGCCACCGGCAGGATCGCCTCGGTGCCGCGAGCGGTGGTCATGTAGGTCAGGTAGGGCGTGCCGTCCTTGAGTAGGTAGTAGGAGTAGCCGGGCTGCGGCCGCTCCACGCCCTGATCGTCCTGCTGCGTCCAGCCCCAGTCGTAGTGGTAGCCGGTCCCGGCCGACGACACCCAGAGGTGATCCCAGCCCTTCATCGCCCGCCACGCCTCGAGCTTCTCGATCGGGGCCTGCGAGACCATCGCGAAAGCGATCCCCTCGTCGGTCAACCGGCGCATGTCGGCGGGCAGGTTGTCGACCGCCCACGTGCAGCTCGGGCAACCGCGTTCCCAGTCGGTGCCGAACATGACGTTCTGCACCAGGAGCAAGTAGCCGTCCCCGAACAGCTCGGTCAACCGCACCGGACCGCTGGGACCGGTGAAGGTGTAGTCGGGCACCTCGACCATCGGAAGCCTGCGGCGGCCTGCCGAAACCCGGTCGTTGTGCCGGGTGACCTCCTTCTCCGCCACCACTTGTTCAGCGAGCGCAGCGTCGAACCGAGCGCGGTCGACGATGTCAGGTGCTACGTGCGGTTGGTCCTGCTTCCCCACTGCGGGCCTCCTGCCTCACGATGATCCGGCGCCGATGACGCGCCCGAAGGTGAGACCACCCGGGAACCAGAAACTCATCGCCCCCACGAAGCCGACCGGAGCAGGCAGGCGAAGCGACCAATCGCGTGAGCCCTCTCGCCCAGCATGACCCGAGGTCGGAGCACGACAGCGCACACTCGCGCGTCAAGCGGGCAACCAGCCCAATTCGCACCTGATTCGGCATGAACTTCACTAATCCATTCACGATCTCCGGCCACCTTTGAGACGGTTCCTCGGACCGCCTCAGCCACCCAGGAGAGAACATGATCGACACTCCCTTTGGACGAGCTGCGACCGAGGAAGAGGCCCGCCGACGGATCGCCGAGTACGAGCACCAGGGCGAGGAAATGATCGCCCGCTCTCAGCAGATCAGCGAGGAGCTGTCCGCCGTCACAGAAACCGCTTCCGATCCGTCCGGGGTAGTCACGGTGACCGTCGGAGCCGGTGGCGTACTGCAGGGCGTGGAGTTCTCCGACCGCATCCGTAGCACCTCGCCCGCCGAGCTCAGCGCCGCGCTGATGCGAGCTGTCGGGCAGGCGCAGGGCAAGGTCGCCCACAAGGCGACCGAAGCGCTCGCACCATTGATCGGCGAAGGGGACACGATGGACTTCCTCCGCAGCCAGCTCCCGACGCCCGACCCCGAAACCGCCGATTCGTCGCACAACGAGCAGGACGAGGACGACTTCGGCGACGAGACCTTCTTGAGGTGAAACCGCGATGAGCAAGTTCAAGGTGCTGCCCGACGAACTCACCGCGCACGCGGGCAAGCTCGACGAGATCGCGGGCAAGATCGGCCAGATCGTCGGCGATGTCCCGGCTCTGGGCGGAGAGGTCTACGGCGTGCTCGGCCAGTTCTTCGCCGAGAGCGCGGGCCAGGAATCCCAGAACGCCGCGACCACGATCAAAGCCGTGAGCGATTCCGGATCGAACCTCGCGGGTGCGGTGCGCGACTGCGCGGCCGACTACGGCGACACTGACAGCGCGAATGCGGACAAGATCGGGAAGGTGGGCGTGTGAGCGACCTGATGGCGAACAACGTCTCGGCCACGGAAGGCGGGGGTTCCGTCGACACGGTCGTGAAGCTCTCCGATGGGATCGAGAAGGGCGAGTGGGGCAACGTCGCCGCCCAGGGCGCCGGGCTCGGCCTGGAAGCGCTCGGAACCGTCGTCGACCCGTTCGGCGCCCTCGTCAGCGCGGGCATCAGCTGGGCCATCGAGCACATCGAGCCCCTGCGGAAACCGCTGGACGACCTGCTTGGCGATCCTCGCACGATCAAAGCCGCCAGCCAGGACTGGCACACCAAATCCGCGAAGCTGCACGAGCTCGCCAAGGAGATCAGCACCCAGGCCAAGAAAGACACGAAGGATTGGGAGGGCGACGCGGGCGACGCGTACCGAGCCGCTGCCGAGAAGTTCTCCGGGTTCGTCGACGGCTTGGGCAGCGGTGCGACCGGCGTGGCCGGGGCGATTCACGGCGCCGGCGTCGTCGTCGGCACCGTGCGCTCGATCGTCCGGGATCTCATCTCCAGTCTCATCAGCGAGGTCATCCGCTACGTCCTCATCGCGCTCGGCGCGTCGTGGGTGACGTTCGGCGCCTCGTTGGGCGCCGCCGTGGCGTGGATCGTGAGCCGGGTCGGCGTAACCATGGGCAAGGTCACGCAGCAGCTGTCGAAGCTGATGACCCACCTCAGCGACCTGCTCGGCCAGATGGGCAGGCTGGGCAGCGCCCTGGGCAAGGTCGGTGACGACGCTGGCAGGCTGGTGGCCACCGGTGCCAGCAAGGTCGACACCCTCGCCGGCTCGTTCGGCAGATCGAACCTGGTGCGCAGCGGTTTCAACGGGTCGATGGCCGAGTCGGTCGACAACGCCATGGGGAAGGTTCAGCCCAGCGCGTTCACGAACGCGACGCGGAACGCCGAGGGCCGGCTCGTCAGCGATGGTGTCGAGTTCACGCCGATGCTCAGCGGCGACATCGTCAAGGGGACCAGCGAGACGCTCAAGGGTGCCAGCGAAGTAGATGAGAACTGGCAGCAGCAGACGTCGAATGCGGAGAAGGAGGCGGGCCCGTGACCAAGACGAAGAAGGCTCAGCAGGACCCGGCTCATGTGCGACTCGTCTTGGCTGCGGTGTGTTTGGTGATCGGGCTGTTCTTCGGTGCGCTCGGGGTGATCGCGCTCGTGGGTAGCGGGGCGACCGCGTCGGACGTCGACGGCAGGCAGCAGCGATCGGGCAGCGCCACCCCGGTGGAGTGCTGGTCGGACGGTCCGCTGTTCCTGAACTTCTGGGAGAAGTGCGCTCTCCAGGTGCGATGGCAGGACGGCTCGACGAGCAACGCGGTCAGCGTCGAGACCGACTTCTCCAGCGAGAACATCGGGCAGCGGTTCCCCGTCGTGCAGAACCTGCCCGACGGCGGGCACCGGCCCGCGACGATGACCGTGGTGCGCGACGTCGAACGCCCCTGGGCGTGGATCGGCTGGGTGGCGATCTTCCCGCTCGGTCTCGTCGGTGCGCTGTTCGCCATCGCTGCCATCGTGTTCGCCTGGCCTCGGTTCGGCGGTGCGGGCAAGCGCAAGAGGTGAAGTGGTTCTCGTGGGTGGGGGTTGACATGAAAGCCCCACCCACGAGCAGGCGGTTGTGGGGATCCTTGCCCGGAAGGCACGAAAAAGCCCAGACCGCTGGTCTGGGCTTTGCGCTCCTCCGACTGGACTCGAACCAGTAACCCTTCGGTTAACAGCCGAATGCTCTGCCATTGAGCTACGGAGGAATGTTCTCTTGTCACCGCCACTCTCTCGCGGTGGTGACAACTACTTTAGCTGATGCCCGGAAGGGGTTTCACGGCACCCCCACGGTTAGCTTCGACACGAACATCTGTGCAGGTCACACGCGGTGAGCGACGACGAAGACGCGGCGGAAGGGGAACCAGGTCACTCCGTCCGGACGTTTCGGATAAGCCGCGGACAGCCGATTCGACAACTCGGTTCGGAACTCGGTCCACTCCTCGTCGTCCAATGCCGCTCGGACCGGCCGTAGCGCTGTTCCGGTCACCCATTCCAGCACCGGGGCGTCGCCGCGCAGCGCGTGCACGTAGGTCGTCTCCCAGGCGTCGACTTCGAGGTCCGGATCGGCGAGCTCGTCGGCGTACTCCAGCGGGCCGCGCACGACGTCGGAGTGGCGCAGCACCCCGTCGAGCTTCCCGCGCCAGCGCGGCTCCGACGCGAGCTCGCGGATGGTGGCGTGCGACGGGGCGTCGAAGTTGCCGGGCACCTGGAAGGTGAACCAGGCACCGCTGGGCAACTGCGAGAACCAGCGGTGCAGCAGTTCGACGTGGTCCGGGATCCACTGCAGGACCGCGTTGCACAGGACGACATCGGTGTCCGGCTGCGGCTTCCAATCCCGCACGTCCTCCACGCGCGCCGGGACACCCCGCGAGAGCGCTTCGGAGACCATCGCCTCGGAGGAGTCCAGCGCCTCGACCTGGGCGCGCGGCCAACGGCCGGTGAGCAGCGACGTCAGATTCCCCGCACCGCACCCGAGATCGACGACCCGCCTGGGGCTCTCGGCGCGGACTCTGGAGAGCAGGTCGAAGGCCGGGCGATCGCGCTCGTCGCTGAAGGTCAGGTACTTGCCGGGATCCCACATGCCGCCACCTCCGCTAGCAGTACGCCCGTACCGTATACCGGTCGCGAGGGTCGCGTCGAGGGTGCGGCGGAAGTGCTCAGGCAGGCAGGTCGCGGGACTCTCGCAGGCGCTGTACCAGAGCTCCGGCCAGCCGGTCGAGGGCGGCCTCGTCGGTGCCCGGGTCGGCACGGATCTGGAGCTCGATGCCGTTGCGGCCGGGAACCTTGCGCTGGAGGAACCACGCGCCGCCGCCCGGCAGCTCCCGGTGGTGGCGGGAGCGGATCGAGCGGTTGACCCGCTCGTGGACCACGTCGGGCAACCGCGTCTCGCCGGTCAGCACCAGGCGTCGGGGTTGCAGATCCTGCAGGAAGACCGCGCCGTCGATCCGCCGGGATTCCTCGGCCTCCGTCACGGTGAGCACGCCGCCGCCCCAGGTGGCCTTGCTGACCAGGTGCCAGCCGATCCGCCGCCCCTCCGGAAGCCAGAGGCCGAGGTGGGTGGCCAGCACCGCGCCGTCCTCGCCGTCGGCGGCCGACAGGACCTGCTCGTCGACGTCGAGGCTGCCCGGGAAGTCCACCGGGACCTCCGCGGTTCCGCTCAACTTCGCCAGCAGTCTCTTGATCACAGGGTCGTTCCCATCGCCTGGTCCAGCAGTGCCTTGCGGTATCCCTCCAGGGCGACCATGTCGCCGAACAGGGCGTTGTACTCCTCGGCGTCCTCCAGCGGCGACATCCGCTGGACCTTCGACTTGATGTCCGCGATCTGCCTGCTGACCAGGCGTTCCTGCAACCGCGCGATGATCGCGCCCACGTAGCGCGGGTCGTCCTCGGTCGTCCACTCCAACGCCTCGACCGCGAGCTGGGTGCACAACCGCGCCGCGACCTGGCTCTCGCAGCGCTGCGAGACGGCGTCGACCAGCGTCGCGCCGCTCAGGCCCGAGGCCGTTCCGCCTGCGGTCAGCAGCGCCTTCTGCACCTCCGCGTAGATCGGCTCGGTGAACGCCTCGGCGGGCAGCGAATCGTAGAGCGGACCGGCCAGGGCCGGGACCTGCAGCGCGGCCTTGAGCGCTTCCCGCTGCAACCAGCGGGGATCGTGCCTCGGCGGCTTCGACGGCAGCTCGACGTCCATGCCCAGCGACTGCTGGTTCTCCTCGCGACGCGGCCTGCGCTGCTTGCGGACGGGGGCCCCTGAGCTCTCCCGAACCCGCTTGACCACCTGGTTCTCGTCGTTCCAGCCCGCCCACCAGGCGAGCCGGGCCGCGTACCCGTCACGACTGGCCGGGTCCTTGATCTGGGCGATCAACGGGACCGTGCGCTTGAGCGCGGCCACGCGACCGTCCACCGAGTCCAGGTCGTAGTCGGTGAGCAGGCTGCGGATCGCGAACTCGAACAGCGGCCTGCGCCGGGCCACCAGGTCGCGCACCGCGGCGTCGCCCTGGGCCTCGCGCAGCTCGCACGGGTCCATGTTGTCCGGCGTGATCGCCACGTAGGTCTGGCCGGCGAACTGCTGCTCCCCGTCGAAGGCCTTCATCGCCGCCTTCTGCCCGGCCTCGTCGCCGTCGAAGGTGAAGATGACCTCGCCGCGGAACGCGTCGTCGTCCATCATCAGGCGCCGCAGCACCGAGATGTGCTCGTCGCCGAAGGCCGTGCCGCACGAGGCGACCGCGGTGGGCACACCGGCCAGGTGCATGGCCATCACGTCGGTGTAGCCCTCGACGACCACGGCCTGCCGGCGCTTGGCGATCTCGCGCTTGGCCAGGTCGATGCCGAACAGCACCTGCGACTTGTTGAAGATCGGCGTGGCGGAGGTGTTGACGTACTTCGCCTCGATCGGGTCGTCGTCGAAGATCCGCCGCGCGCCGAAGCCGACCACGTCACCGCCGAGGTCCTTCAACGGCCACAGCAGCCGACGGTGGAAGCGGTCCATCGGACCGCGCCTGCCCTCGCGCGACAAGCCGCACTTGATCAGCTCTTCGGCCTCGAAGCCCTTGTTGAGCAGCAACTTCGTCAGCTTGTCCCAGCCGCTGGGGGCGAATCCGCAGCCGAAGCGCTGGGCGGCGGCCTCGTCGAAGCCGCGGGTGGTCAGGTACTCGCGGGCCGGCTGGGCCTCGGGCGAGCGCAGCTGCTCGGCGTAGAACTCGGCGGCGATGCGGTGGGCCTCGACCATGCGCGCCCGGCTGCCGCGATCGCGCTTGGGGCCCGGCGTGCCGCCCTCGTAGGTGAGCTGGAGACCGACCCGGTCGGCCAGCCGCTCCACCGATTCGACGAAGCCGAGGTGCTCCATCTTCATGATGAAGGCGATCGCGTCGCCGCCCTCGCCGCAGCCGAAGCAGTGGAAGGTGCCGTGGCTGGGACGGACGTTGAACGACGGGGTCTTCTCGTCGTGGAACGGGCACAGGCCCTTCTGCGCGCCGCCACCCGCGTTGCGCAGCGCGACGTACTCACCGACGACGTCGTCGATCCGGTTGCGATCGCGCACCTCGGCGATGTCGCTCTCCCGGATCCTCCCTGTCACGTCACCCAGTCTAGGGCCAAGGAGATCGACCACGACCGGGTGTCCGCTCGGTGCGGCAGAATCAATCCGGTGAGGCCTGACACCAGCACTCTCGCCACCGAATTCGACGGGCACCGAAGCCGGCTCGTCGGTCTCGGCTACCGGCTGACCGGGCGGCTCGCCGACGCCGAGGACGCCGTGCAGGACGCGTGGCTCCGGCTGGTCGACACCGATCACGAGAAGATCCGCGACCTGGGCGGCTGGCTGACGACCGTGGTGAGCCGGTTGTGCCTGGACCGGATGCGCTCCGCGGCCGTGCGGCGCGAGAGCTACGTCGGGCCGTGGCTGCCCGAACCGCTGGTGAGCGCCGTGGACTCCGATCCGGGCGACATCGTCTCCGGTCAGGAAGACCTGCGGATCGCGGCGATGCGGGTGCTCCACGAGCTGCCGCCGGACCAGCGGCTCGCGCTGGTGCTGCACGACGGGTTCGAGGTGCCGTTCGCCGAGATCGCCGAGGTGCTGGGCTGCAGCGTCCCTGCCGCGCGGCAGCACGCGTCGCGGGCGCGCCGGACGATGAGCGACGCCGCACCACCGGCGCGGGTCCCGCTGCCCGAGCAGCAGCGGGTGTTGGAGGACTTCATGACCGCGGTGGCGGCCAAGGACCTCGCCGCCCTCACCCGGTTGCTGCACCCCTCGGCGACCGTCTACGGCGACAGCGGCGGCAACGCCCGCACCGCGCGGCGCCCGGTCGTCGGCGCCGAGAAGGTCGCGCGGTTCGCGGTGGGGCTCATCGAGAAGTACGGCGTGGAACTGGTCGGCGACGCGCGCCCGGTCCTGATCAACGGCGATTTAGGACTGCTGTTCCCCGGAACCCCGGAAGCGGGTCCCCGCGTGTTCGCGGTGGCCGTCCGCGACGGACGGCCAGCGGAGTTCTTCGACATCGTCAACCCCGACAAGCTGACCCGCGTGGAGTTCTAGGGGCTGTTGAGGAGTGCGGCGGAGCCGCTGTTTCAGGTGTGGGACTCAGCCCGCACCGCCGCGGGTTCGCCAGCGCCTTCGTGGCGAGTACGCCGCCGACACCGATGTCCACCCCGGGGGTAAGCGGAAGACATCAGGAGCGGCGCACGGAGACCACGAAGGCGCTGCGCTATCCCCTTCAGGGGTTTCCGCTACCCGCACCGCCACGCAAAACAACTCATCAACGACTCCTAGGGCATCGGCACTCGGCAGGCCTCGCCGCTGGTGAAGCCCTGGGCGGTCAGCCCCAGCGCGTGGTTGACGCGCGAGCGCTGGTTCTCCACGGCGATCATGTAGGTCAGCTCGACCACGCCCTTGTGCCCGAGGCGCGCGTCGAGCTCGGCGACCTGCTCGTCGGTGACCTGCATCGGCTGCTCGGTCATCGCGTCGGCGTAGGCGATGACCAGCCGTTCGGTCTCCGTGTACTTCTCCGAGGTCTGGTAGTGGTCGATCTCCTTGAGACGGTCGATGTCCAAGCCCTCGTTGCGCTGCAGCATCGTGCCGAAGTCAACGCACCACGAGCAGCCGATCTTGGTGGCGGCCCGGTAGACGGCCAGCTCGCGCAGGTTCGCCGGCAGCGACTTCGCGGCCTTCTCCAGCGCCAGCTCGGACACGCCCGAGGCCATCATCAGGCCCTGGTGGTGGGCGACCACGGCCAACGGGTCCAGCACCGCGCCGTAGCGGCGCTTGGAGAACTTGTAGGTGAGCCTGGTCAGCAGGTTGGCTTCACCGGTGGGCACGCCCGGAATGCGCGGCATGTGCTCGCTCCCTCCTCGCCACCCCGGTTCTCGGGGTTCTCGCAGGGGTGACGAGACGGGACGCCGAAGCGTGACAGATCAGCTCGGATCGGTGACGCGGGCCAGGAAGTAGATCGCGCCGCTGTCGCGGTGGCGCACCAGGAACAGGAACGGCCGGTCCACCTCGACGCGCACCGGTTCCGGCTCCCGGACGATGGCGGTCAAGCGCATCATCATCGCGGTCGCCGCCGCTCCTTCCAGCCCTGCCTCGTCGACGTCGAGCACCGATTCGTGCAGCACCTGCGACACCCGCAGCGACCGGTCGGTCAGCGGGGTGAAGTCGGCGGCCGGGGTGAACAGGTCGCGCACGCCGAGGGCACCCAGCGGTTCGGTGAGCTCCGCGCCGCCGGAAACCTTGAAGCGCGGCAGGAAGAGCTCGACCTTGCGCTGCTCCAGGGCTCCGAGCAGCCCGGACAGCCGTTCGGCGTCGAGCTGCGGCTCCGCCTCGGCGAGGTCGGCGTCGGGCAGCAGCACGACCGCCTCCGCTCCCCCCGCCGCCGGGATGCTGACCGCCTGCCATCCGTCGGCGGCCGCGTACCCGAAGGTGCGCGCGGCCGTCATCGTGGGCACGTCCTGGTCACCGTCCGGGGCGTGGAACGGCCGCTCGCCGGTCTTGGTCGTCTCGAACGCCTCGCGCCAGGAGACCTTCAAGTACAGGGCGTTGACCAGGGCCGCGACTGTCTGCGGGTGGACGGCGCCGGTCGGCAGCAGTTCGGGGACGAGGTCGCGGGTGGTCTCTGCGACGTCGGCGTTGATCAGCTTGCGCGCGGCCTCCGGATCGTCCTGGAACGGCGCGTTGCGCACGGCGCTGCCCGGCCAGTCCTGCAGCGCCAGCCGGTAGGACTCCTCGATCGGCAGGTCCGCGTGAGCCCAGAGGGTGTTGGCCACCGCCAGCACCGGCTGCTCGCCGGAGCCGGCCCGCAGCTCCGCCGCCGCGCCGAGCACCTCCAGCAGGCTCGCCGGTTCCTCGCGCAGCGCGCCGACCAGCTCTTCGCGGGTGCGTCCGCCGGTGGCGGTGGCCGCGAGCCCGAGAGCGCTGCTCACCGAGTACGGCGACCAGCAGAAGGTCTTCGCCGGTGGCGGAGCCAGCCTCGCGTGCAGGGCCAGGGTGAAGTCGAGGTGATCGTTCACGTCGGCGGGGCTCCGTTCCGCGTCGGGGAGGCTCGGGCTTGATCCCGAGTCTGCCAGAGCGCGGCGCCCCACCAGGGTCGCGAACGACCCCGGCTTCTAGCCGACTTTCCCGTTCCCGGTCCTGACGCGCCCGCGACGCCGGGCGCACGGCGTCGGCGGAGCGCGTCAGGTCCCGCGTTGGGTTGTCAGCGCAGCGATTCCTCGATGTCGCTGAGGCCCATGAGACGCAGCTCCTGGGCGATGTACTCGGCGGCGCGCTGGCCCGCGGGGTCCTGCCATCGAAGATCTTTGATCCAGTCGGCGAGGTTGTCCGCGTTCACGTACGGCTCGCCACCGACGACGAGCTTCTGGATGTAGTGCCGGTTGCGCATTCGGGGTCTCCTCGCGGTCCGGCGCCGGGGAACGACGGGCCGCCGCCGCTCGGCTCGGGGTGCTGAGCGGTACGGGGATCGGGGCACATGCCGCCGCGCCGGCAGGACCGCCGGACGACACTCTGGGTGAGGATTGTCCTCGACGAACCGAGATCCATTCACCCCCATTCGGATTAACGTCACAGGTTTTTAGACACGCTGTGTACATGCTGTTCATGCCAGAACACAGCCTGCGCATCCGTCAGCGAAGCGACCTGGTCCAGAACCACCCGATACCGGGATGAATCCCCCGAAGCGTGCATCCAGGCGTCGCGCATCACCGGATCCAGCGAGTCCGGCGCGCTCGCGCTCAACGCCTCGACGAGCTCGGCCAGCTGCTCCCGCTGCCTCGCCTGCATCCGCCGCCGCTCACCGTCGTGCAGCACGTAGCGCACGGCCATCGCCTTGAGCACCGTCACCTCCGCGACGGCCTTCTCCGGCAGCACCAGATCAGCTGCGTAGCGGGTAAGCCCGGAACCGAAGCGCGCGACCGTTCCGCTCACCGCGGCGGCCACGAAGCGGCCGACGAGCTCGCTGGTCAAGCGCTTGAGCGCGACCTGCGCGGACAAGGTCCCGTCGTGGTCGAGCGCGGCGGCCACCACCGGCCAGCGAGCCAGCTCCTCAGCGGCGTGCTCCAGCAGCGCCGTCTCACCGCGACGCAGGAAGCGCTCGTCGGCCAGCTTCGCGATCTGCGCCCTCTCCTGCGGATCGGTCAGCGCGCGCAACGAGATCCGGCCGGAGATGACCGCGTCTTCGACGTCGTGGACCGAGTAGGCCACGTCGTCGGCCCAGTCCATGATCTGCGCTTCGAGGCAGCGCTTGTCCTCCGGCGCCCCCTCGCGGAGCCACTCGAAGACCTCCATGTCATCGGCGTAGGCGCCGAACTTGATCTCGCCGGGGCGCTTGGGCCACGGGTACTTCGTGGCCGCGTCCAGGCAGGCGCGGGTCAGGTTCAGGCCGCGGCCGATCTCGCCCGAGTCGGTGACCTTCGGTTCCAGCCGGGACAGGATCCGCAGCGTCTGCGCGTTGCCCTCGAACCCGCCGCACCCGGCCGCCAGCTCGTTGAGCGCCCGCTCGCCGTTGTGCCCGAACGGCGGGTGACCGATGTCGTGCGCGAGCCCGGCCGTGTCCACCAGGTCGGGGTCCGCGCCCAGGGCGGTGGCGATGCCGCGGCCGATCTGCGCGACCTCCAGCGAGTGCGTCAACCGCGTGCGCGGCACGTCAGTGCCCTCGTTCGGCCCCATGACCTGGGTCTTGCCCGCGAGCCGGCGCAGCGCGGCGGAGTGCAGCACGCGGGCGCGGTCGCGCGCGAACGGGCTGCGGTCGTCGGGGTGCGCCGCCGCGGCCTCCTTCGGCGCCTCCGGGTGCAGCCGCCGCAAGTCGTGCTCGCCATAACCGGCCAGGTTCGCGGAACTCATCGGACGAGGCTAAGCCCCGGAGATGACATCTCCACGCCACGACCCCGAGAACGGGGTCAACCGAAAGCGCACAGCCCTGCCCGCCCCAGTTTTAGTCGAAACTGAGCGGGCAAAACGGACATGATCATGGCTCGGTTTGGACTAAGGGGTCGTTTCAGAATGCGGCGGAGCCGTTGTTTCAGGTGTGGGACTCAGCTGGCACCGCCGCGGGTTCTCACACGTCGTCTGGCGAGTACGCCGCGACGCCGTGTATTGGCATACATCAGGAGTGGCGCACGGAGTCCAGACGGCGTGTGAGGTTCCGCTACCCGCACCGCCAAGCAAGGTGATTCTGCAACGACCCCTAAAACTGGGAGCTGCTGAGGACGGCGACGCGGGGCGGAGGTCGGAGCGGCGGTCAGCCGAGGCCGTCGCCGTTGAGCTCTGCCGGGGCGTGGGTGAGGCGGTAGAACAGCAGTGCGCCCGTCTCGCGGACGATGTACTTCATCTGGATCTCGCGGGTCTGCACGACCGGACCGGAGCGAGCCGGCGACGCCCAGGACTCGAGGCCCATGTCGTTGGCCATCGTCCGGGCCCGCAGCGAGTGCCAGGGGTCGCTGACGATCAGCGCGCTGTCCCAGCGGCGCTGATCGGCCAGGTCCGAGACCGCCTGCATGCTGCCGAGGGTGTCGGTGCCGACGTCGACCTCGACGATCTTGTCGCGCGGCACGCCGTTCTCCACCAGCCAGTTCTTGCCTGCCTGGGCTTCGGTGTAGGCATCGCCGGCCTTGCGACCGCCGACGGTGACGATGTAGTCGGTCAGCCCGTCCTCGTAGAGCCCCAAGGCCTGCACCAGGCGCGCTTCGAGCACGTCGGACGGCTTGCCGTGGTACTGCGCGGCTCCCAGCACCACCACGATGTCCACCGGCTGCCGACCGTCCGCGCGCGCCTCCTGCCACACGCGGACCGCGGTACCGCCGACCACGAGGATCGCCACCAGCAACGCGCCGACGAGGGCGCGGGAGAGGATGCGACCGGTCCGCGACCGGTGGGCGGGATGATGTGCGCTCACTCAGGCATCCTCGCAGATGGCCAACCGACCGCTACCGGGCCGGGCCCGCCTCGAAAACGCGCCCGGTGAAACGGTGTTCAACCTCGGCATCAGCAGCCGATCAGCCTGGCGCCCAGGTACTCGTCGAGCTTGTCGATGGACACCCGTTCCTGGCTCATCGTGTCCCGCTCGCGCACCGTGACGGCGTGGTCGGTGAGGCTGTCGAAGTCGACCGTCACGCAGAACGGTGTGCCGATCTCGTCCTGGCGCCGGTAGCGGCGGCCGATCGCACCGGCGTCGTCGAAGTCGACGTTCCAGTTGCGGCGCAGCATCGCCGCCACGTCGCGGGCCTTCGGCGAGAGGTCGGCGTTGCGCGACAGCGGGAGCACAGCCGCCTTGACCGGGGCGAGCCGCCGGTCGAGCTTGAGCACGACGCGCTTGTCGATCCCGCCCTTGGCGTTCGGGGCCTCGTCCTCGGTGTAGGCGTCGATCAGGAACGCCATCATCGGACGTCCCACACCGGCCGCCGGCTCGATCACGTACGGGCGGTAGCGAGAGTTGCTGGCCTGGTCGAAGTAGGTCAGGTCCACGCCCGAGTGGTTGGAGTGCGTGGTGAGGTCGAAGTCGGTGCGGTTGGCGATGCCCTCCAGCTCGCCCCACTCCTGACCACCGAAGCGGAACCGGTACTCGATGTCGACCGTCCGCTTCGAGTAGTGCGACAGCTTGTCCGCCGGGTGCTCGTACTCCCGGAGGTTGCCCGCATCCACGCCCAGGTCGGTGTACCAGCGCATCCGCTGGTCGATCCAGTACTGGTGCCACTGCTCGTCCTCGCCGGGCTCGACGAAGAACTCCATCTCCATCTGCTCGAACTCGCGGGTCCGGAAGATGAAGTTGCCGGGCGTGATCTCGTTGCGGAAGCTCTTGCCGATCTGGCCGATGCCGAACGGCGGCTTCTTGCGCGCGGTGGTCATCACGTTGGCGAAGTTGACGAAGATGCCCTGCGCGGTCTCGGGCCGCAGGTAGTGCAAGCCCTCCTCGGACTCCACGGCGCCCAGGTGGGTCTTGAGCATCATGTTGAACTCGCGCGGCTCGGTGTACTGGCCGCGGTTGCCGCAGTTCGGGCACGGGACGTCCGACAGGTCGTCCTCGGTGACCTCCTTGCCGGTGCGCTCGGAGTACTCCTCGGCGAGCTGGTCGGCGCGGAAGCGGCGGTGGCAAGAGGTGCACTCCACCAGGGGGTCGTGGAAGGCGCCGACGTGGCCGGAGGCCTCCCAGACCTGGCGCGGCAGGATCACCGAGGAGTCCAGGCCGACGACGTCGTCGCGGCCCTGGACCATGAACTTCCACCACTGGCGCTTGATGTTGTCCTTGAGCTCGACGCCGAGCGGTCCGTAGTCCCATGCCGACCGGGTACCGCCGTAGATCTCGCCGGACGGGAAGACGAATCCGCGGCGTTTGCAGAGGCTGACGATCGTGTCGATCTGGTCGGCGGGCACGTTGCACTCCGGGGGGAAATCACTGGAAACACGTCGAACCAGCTGGTCGAGCTGGAGTTTCCCAGCGTACCGATGGCGCAGCGCACGCGTTCGGGCTGGGCCGTGAGCGCTGCGGGGGCGTCCGCTCGCCGCGGGTGACCGCGACCGGCATCGACCGATCGGGGAGCTCACCCGCTACCCGTAGGATGGTGCGCGTGGAACGTCATGGCGTGGCCCCCGACCAGAGCAGCGCTCCGCGTCCGGACCGGCCGGAGGACCACGTCCACTCACCGGACCGCGACGTGCGGCCTGTGCAGGTGCGCGACCAGCGGGTCCTGCACGACGCCGGTGAGCTGCTGCGGGCGCTGGCCGCGCCGGTGCGCATCGCGATCGTGCTGCAGCTGCGCACGTCGGAGCGCTGCGTGCACGAGCTGGTGGACGCGCTCGGCGTGGCGCAGCCGCTGATCAGCCAGCACCTGCGGGTGCTGAAGTCGGCGGGCGTGGTCTACGGCGAGCGCCACGGCCGGGAGGTCATGTACCGACTGGTCGACGAGCACCTGGCGCATATCGTGGTGGATGCCGTGGCGCACGCCGACGAGATCGCCCGCGAACGGGCGGGCAGCGACGCGAACGACGGCGGACAGGAGACGGAGACAGCGTGACCACCGGCCAGGAGCCCTCCGTGGGCGTACCGGGACTGCGGGCCACCAAGCAACGGGCTGCGGTGTCGCAGCTGCTTGACCAGGTCAACGACTTCCGCTCGGCCCAGGAACTGCACGAGGAGCTGCGGCGTCAGGGCGAGGGGATCGGTCTGACGACCGTCTACCGGACGCTGCAGACGCTCGCCGACGCCGGCGAGGTCGACGTGTTGCGCACCCCCTCCGGCGAGGCCGTCTACCGCCGGTGCTCCAGCCACCACCACCATCACCTGCTGTGCAGGCACTGCGGTCGCACCGTCGAGGTCGCCGACCCGCCGGTGGAGAACTGGGCCGAGCGGATCGGGCAGGAGCACGGCTTCTCCGACGTCAGCCACACCGTGGAGATCATCGGCACCTGCCCCGACTGCGCCGCGAAGAGCCTCTAGGAACTTCTTCAGGAATGCGGCGGAGCCGCTGTTTCAGGTGTGGGACTCAGCCCGCACCGCCGCGGGTTCTGAGCGCCTTCGTGGCGAGTACGCCGCCGACGCCGTGTATTGGCATACATCAGGAGCGGCGCACGGAGTCCACGAAGGCGCTCAGGTTCCGCCACCCGCACCGTCAAGCAAAACAACTCATCAACAACTCCTAGAACTCGTAGGGCTCCGGTGGTGCGGGGATCCTCGTGATCGCCAGCGGGTCGACGGTGGGCACGTAGTCGTTGGCCTCGGTCGCCGTCCCCGGGCGGAGACGTCCGGTGATCTCGATCCAGGTATCGGCAGGCAGCTCCTCCGCGCGCGGGCTGGCGAGGTCGACCTTGACCGGGGTCGCGTCCGCAGCGCAGCAGCTGATCCGCATCCTGACCAGCTGCGTCGTCTCCGGCGTCGGGTGGACGACGAAGCCCCGCAGCCGGACGTCGCGGTGGTTCAGCGCACCGGAGTCGTCCCAGACCACGCGGGTCAGGAACTCCGACATGCTCAGCACCGGTGCCTCACCTTGCGGCAACGGTGGGAACCGGGCTTGGCTCGGGGCCGCAGGCGCGGCGGCGGCGCGATCGCGGGTGACCGAGTCCGAGCCCAGTGCGGGCGGGGCGATCAGGAAGATCGCCAGCACCGGCAGCAGCAGCATCCACGGACTGCGGGTGCCGTGCTCGTGCTGGTCCACGGCACGTCCGGCGCGGATGTCGCGCACGATGGCGAAGATCGCGAGGCCGACCATCACCAGTCCGGCCACGATCAGCCAAGGCTGCAACGAGGGCTTGACGTAGCGCAGGTAACCACCGGTCAGCGAGATCTTCAGCAGTGCACCGCCGAGCAGCACCAGCAGGATGTTCTGGGTCTCCCGCCGCATCACGCACCTCCCAGCAGCACGGCGCCGACCGCGCTCGCGCATCCGATCGCGACCAGGAACGTCGCCGGGGCGAAGCGCGCGGCGAAGCGACGGCCGAAGGCACCGGACTGCATCGCGATCAGCTTGAGGTCGACCGCGGGTCCGACCACCAGGAACACCAGCTTGGGCAGCAGCGGCAGGCCCGGCATGGAGGCGACCACGAACGCGTCGGCCTCGCTGCACAGCGCCAGCACCACCGCCAGCAGGGCCATCACCAGGACGCCGAGCAGGAGCTGCCCGCCCAGCGTCTCCAGCCACTCGGCGGGCACCAGCACGTTGAACACCGCCGAGGTCAGCCCGCCGAGCACCAGGAATCCGCCGGCTTCCACCAGGTCGTGGCGCGCGGACTCGGCGAACACCGCCCACCTGCCGCCTCCGGTCTGGTGCGACTCGACGCGCCGCAGCGCTCGCTCGGCGAGCCACTCGGCCCGGCCGAGCCGCGACCACAGCCAGCCCATCACGCAGGCGGTGAGCAGCGACCCCGAGAAGCGGGCCGGCACCATCCACAGGTCACCGGGGAAGGCCACGGCGGTGGAGACCAGGACGACCGGGTTCACCGCCGGCGCGGCCAGCAGGAACGCGAGCGCGGCCGAGGGCGCGATGCCCTGCTGCATGAGCCGTCGCGCGACCGGCACCGAGGCGCACTCGCACCCCGGCAGGGCGACACCGGCCAACCCGGCGACCGGCACTGCCGCGCCCTCCCGCACCGGCAGGGCGCGGCGCAGCACACCGGGTGGCACGAACGCCGCGATCAGCCCGCTGACCAGCACGCCGAACACGAGGAAGGGCATGGCCTGCACGCACACCGCCACGAACACCGTCGAGCCGGTGCGCAGCGCGGGCACGTCCAGGATCGCGGTCAACTTCGGCTGGAAGAGCACGGCGAGGACCAGCACCCCGCACATCACCTCCAGCGAGGTGATCGCGGGACGGCGCGTCCGCTGCGGCTCGGCGATCTCGGTCACGAGCGCAATCGTGCCAGCCCAGCGGAGGGCCCGTTCGTCACGTGCGGGCCCGAGCGTTGAAACCGCAGTTCAGATCAGGTTCCAACACACCGGAACATCACTCGGGCGGGTGCGGTGACGCGGTTGTGGCCATCACTGGACCGACTCGATCACGTCCAGTCATGGCCAGAACCGCGGGCGAGAACCGGCGAACTCCGATCAGATCGAGCCCTCGGACTCGGCGAGGAGCTCCGAGCGCAGCTGCGACGCCGTGGCGACGACCAGCATCAGCAGGGTGCCCAGCGGCGCCGGGTCCATGCCCTCCGCCGGGAACGCGTAGCGCAGGGTCACGTCCACGCCGCGTTCGGTGCGGACCACGCCGAGCGTGCCGAACAGGCCCTGACCGGCACGTTCCGCGACCGACTGCGCCAGCTCGTCACCGGCGGGCAGGTCCCACGCGACGACGCAGGTCAAGCTGAGCACCGTGAGGCCCTCGGCCAGCTGCATCGCCTGAACCGCGCACGGCACCTCGGAGTGCCGGAACGTCAGCGCACCGTCGTCGTCGACGTGCACGTCGTGGTAGTTCTCGAGCGCTTCCTTCGCCGCGGTCATCAACCGCGCGGTGGTTGCGGCCTCTTGGGTCATCAATTAGCCCTCCTGGGCCGACGTGGCTGTCGCCGACCGATCGATTGCGCCGCCGAAGCGGCGGTCCCGGCGCGCGTACTGCTCGCACGCCTGCCAGAAGTGCGTGCGATCGACGTCGGGGAACAGCGTGTCCTGGAAGACCATCTCGGCGTAGGCCGACTGCCAGAGCAGGAAGTTCGACGTCCGCTGCTCACCCGACGGCCGGATGAACAGGTCCACGTCCGGCATCTCCGGCTGGTAGGTGTACTTGGCGATCGTGCGCTCGTCCACCCGTTCCGGGTTGATCTTCCCGGCGGCCGCCAGTCGCGCGATCTCCCGCGCGGCGTCACCGACCTCCGCCCGACCACCGTAGTTCACGCACATGGTGAGGTTGAGGACTTCGTTGCCAGCGGTTCGAACCTCGGCGGCCTGCAAGGTGTTGACCACGCTCCGCCACAGCTTCGGCTTGCGGCCCGACCAGCGGACTCGCACGCCCATCTCGTCGAGCTCGTCGACGCGCCGCGCGATCACGTCCCGGTTGAAGCCCATCAGGAAGCGCACCTCCTCGGGGCTGCGCTTCCAGTTCTCGGTGGAGAACGCGTACAGCGAAAGCCACTTCACGCCGAGCTCGATGGCTCCCTTGGCCAGTTCGAGCACCACGGCCTCGCCGCGCTTGTGGCCCTCGACGCGCGGTAGCCCGCGCTCGTTGGCCCAACGACCGTTGCCGTCCATCACCACAGCGACGTGGTTGGGCACGAACTCCGCCGGCAACGCCGGTGGCTTGGCCCCCGAGGAGAGCGGCTCAGGTGCCCGAACGGTCGGGTCGTCCTTGCCTCGCCCGCGGCGTCGCAACATATCCAGGTTCTCCTTCGGCGTGCTCGACGTGCGCGGCCATTGTCCCGGTCGAGCTCGATCATCAGTTCAGCGGCTGCCCGCTCCCGTCCTCCGCAGCCCCGACCAGCGCCGCTTCCGAGGCCCGTTCGCGGATCAGCTCGGGCACGGTCCGCTCCACCAGCGGCAGGGACCGAAGCTGCCGCTCCATGTACCACTGCAGGTGCGCGGCGACCAGGCCGCTGGCCTCCCGGCGGACGGGCCCGGCTGCTGCTTCGGCGGCGTCCCAGTCACCGTGCAGCATCGCCTCCATCAGCGGCAACGTCAGCGCCGACGGACGGACCGACCCGGCGGGCCTGCACGTCGTGCACACCGCTCCCCCGGCCTGGACGTTGAACGCCGCGTGCGGTCCCGCCTGACCGCACCGGGCGCACTCGACCAGGGCGGGCGCCCAGCCGGCGAAGGACATCGCCCGCAGCAGGAAGGCGTCGAGCACCTGGGAGGAGTCGCGGTCCCGGCCGGACAGGGCGCGCAGGGCTCCGACCGCGAGCAGGTAGAGGCGCAGCACCGGCTCGCCTTCCTCGGCGGCCAGCCGGTCGACGGTCTCCAGCACCGCGCAGGCAGCGGTGTAGCGCTGGTAGTCCTCGACGATCTGCACTCCGAAGGCGTCGACCGTCTGCACCTGGGTGATGACGTCGAGCGTGCGTCCGGTGTAGAGCTGCACGTCGACGTGGCAGAACGGCTCGACCCGCGCGCCGAAGCGGGAGGTCGTGCGGCGAACGCCCTTGGCGACCGCGCGCACCTTGCCGTAGCGCCGGGTCAACAGCGTGATGATCCGGTCCGCCTCGCCCAGCTTCTGCACCCGCAGCACGACCGCGGTATCCCGGTAGAGGCTCACCGGTCCATTTTCGCACTTCGGCCCGACGAGGGGCCCGGACGTCCTCGGGAGACGCGGCACGGCCGCGCCGACGGCCTAGGAGTTGTTGAGGAATGCGGCAGAGCCGCTGTTCCATGTGCGGGACTCAGCCCGCACCGCCGCGGGTTCGCCAGCACCTTCGTGGCGAGGACAAACGGGGAGTCCGTGTGGGTGGGGAAGTTTTCATGAAAACTTCCCCACCCACCCACACGACATGCATCAGGTCCCGCTACCCGCACCGCCACGCGAAGCAACTCCTCAACAGCCCCTAGAGGCGGAGGGCCGGGACGGTGTTGCGGAGCAGGACCCAGGCCGCGGTCACGGCCAGCGCGACCTGCGGCGTCCAGCGCCATCGGGTCCAGGTCGGCAGTCGGCGGGCGAGGCGGCCGGCGACCCAGACCGCCCAGGCCCAGGCCAGCAGCGGGAGGACCAGCAGGGCGAAGGCGTTGTGGTGCAGGGCGGCGGGCAGGTCGCCGTGCAGCAGGCTGAAGATCATCCGGGTACCGCCGCATCCCGGGCAGTCGAACCCGGTCAGCAGCTTGATCGGGCACGGCGGCAGCGGAAACCCGGATTCCGATGCGGGATTCGCCGCCAGCACGAGCGCGGCGCCCGCGCAGCCGACGAGCACCGTCGCCGCGGGCAGGCGCATCCGGTGGAGAAAAGACGATGCCGGTGCGGGTCGTCCCGCACCGGCATCGACGTCAGTCAAGGCTCACCACTGCTGCGGCGGCTGCTGGCCGTAGCCGGGCTGCTGCGGGGGCTGGAAGCCACCCGGAGCCTGCGGCGGCTGCGGGCCCTGCTGCCCCTCCGGAACGGTGACCACGACGGTCTTCATGATCTTGTCCGCCCAGGTCTGCTTCTTCTCGTCCCACGTCGGCGAGAGCCAGCCGATGGGCAGACCGCAGATCGCCGAGTCGACGACGTGGCAGATCTGACGCAAGAAGGCGCTGCCGAAGCCGATGGGCTGACCGGTGTGCTCGCTGACCGTCTTGATCTTGGCGAACTTCTGGCCCAGCGTCTGACCGGTCGTGCCGCGCCGGTAGGCGGTGTTCCAGATGGTGAACACGAGCACGGCGATGTAGAGCACGCCGGCGATGATCGCGACGGTGATCCCGGCGGTCGCCACCGTGTCCGTGTCACCGGAGCTGGCGGCGCCACCGACGACCAGGCCGGAGATGACGTACATGATGATGACGACGGCCATCGGGATCGCGCCGTCGATCAGGTAGCCCAGCGCACGGGTGCCCCACTCGGCCAGCTGCCCGGCCGGGTGCGCGCCCGGCGCGCCGTAGGGCTGCGGCGGGTACTGCTGCGGGTAGCCCTGCTGCTGCGCGTACGGCTGCTGGGGCTGGGGCCCCGACGGGGGACCGAAGGGCTGCTGAGGCTGCGGGCCCGAAGGCGGGCCGCCGTAGGGCTGCTGCGGACCGGACGGCGGGCCGCCGTAGGGGTAGTTCACGACAGAGTCCTTCTCCAGGGTTATTCGGAAGTTTCCGGCCCGCTGCGAGGCCGACCGGAAACGTAACTCAGACGTTCGACCGTCGTGAGCGGTTCCGAAAAACCAACGTGGAAAAAGTGATCAGAACCCCAGCTTGCGGAGTTGCTTGGGATCGCGCTGCCAGTCCTTGGCGATCTTGACGTGCAGATCGAGGTAGATCTTGCTGCCCAGCAGCGCCTGGATCTGCCTGCGCGCCTGAGAACCCACCGCGCGCAGGCGCTCTCCGCCCCGGCCGATGACGATCGCCTTCTGGCTGGAGCGCTCGACGTAGATCAGCGCGTGCACGTCGATCAGGTCGTCACGGCCTTCGCGCGGGTTCATCTCCTCGACGGTGACCGCCAGCGAGTGCGGGAGTTCGTCGCGCACGCCTTCGAGCGCGGCCTCGCGGATCAGCTCGGCGATCAGCGTCGACTCCGGCTCGTCGGTCAGCTCGCCGTCCGGGTAGAGCTGCGGACCTTCGGGCATCTGCGAGACGAGCACGTCGGAGAGCTCGTCGACCTGGAAGGAGTCCTTGGCCGAAACCGGGATCAGCTCGGCGAAATCCATCACTTCCTGCAGCGCCAGCAGCTGCTCGGCCACCTGCTGCTTGGGAACGAGGTCGGTCTTGGTGACGACGCCGATCACGGGGGTGCGACGAGCGACCTTCTTGAGCTGCTCGGCGATGAACCGGTCCCCGGGACCCACCTTCTCGTCGGCGGGCACGCACAGGCCGACGACGTCCACTTCGGACCAGGTCTCGTAGACCAGGTCGTTGAGCCTGCGGCCGAGCAGCGTGCGCGGGCGGTGCAGTCCGGGGGTGTCGACGATGATCAGCTGGGCGTCGGGGCGGTGCACGATGCCGCGGATCGCGTGCCGGGTCGTCTGGGGCTTGCTGGAGGTGATCGCCACCTTCGTTCCGACCAGTCGATTCGTCAGCGTCGACTTGCCGGCGTTGGGTCGGCCGACGAAGCAGGCGAATCCGGAACGGTGGGCATCTTGGGAGGTCACCGCCCCATTGTGACGTCTCCTCGTCCCGGCCTGCTCACCACCCACCGCACGGCCCGGCCGGAGCTCCCCGACCGGATCTCCGCGAAAAATCGCCGACCCGGTATGCGCGGAGCTCCGGGTCCCGAATGCCGTTGGGGTGCGTCAGTCGGCGATGAGGCCTTGGACTTCGCCCTTGCCGTCGGCGCGCAGGACCGGTGCGTTCTTGGTCATGTCGTGAGCAGCGGCGACCGAGGCGTGGTCGAGGGCGTCGGCGTCGGTGACGACCGCGGCCGCCTCCAGGCCTTCGGCTCCGCTGGAGACCGCTGCGGCGACCGCGGCCTGCAAGGCCGTGAGGTTCAGGGAGGGCAGGGCGATCGTGGTGGCCGCGTACGTGCGGCCATCGGTGTCGCGGACCGCCGCGCCTTCGGCGGCGCCGTTGCGGGCGCGGGAGGAACGCGCGAGCGTGACGATCTTGGCGTCCTCCGGGTCGAGCTCCTGCGGTGCCGCCTTCTCGACGTGCTCAGCCACGGCTGCTGCTTCCCTCCTGGTCGGCACCGCGCAGCGGTGCTTGGTCGGTGTTCACCCGGTGGACCAGCAGCGCGTTGATGCGGATCCGTCCCCGGTGGTCCTTGCCGCCCTCGGCGCGCAGCCGCAGACCGGCGATCTCGGTCTCGGCCCCCGGCAGCGGAACGCGGCCCAGCCGCTGCGCCAGCAGCCCGCCGACGGTCTCCACGTCCGAGTCGTCGAGCTCGACGTCGAACAGCTCGCCCAGGTCCTCGACCGGGAGCCGGGAGCTGACCCGGACCACGCCGTCGTCGAGGTGCTCGACCGGGCGGTGCTCCTCGCGGTCGGACTCGTCGGTGATCTCCCCGACGATCTCCTCCACGATGTCCTCGATGGTCAGCAGGCCCGCGGTGCCGCCGTACTCGTCGACCGCGATGGCCAGGTGCTCGCGGGAGATCTGCATCTCGCGCAGCAGCTCGTCGCACCGCTTCATGTCCGGCACGAACGTGGCGGGCCGCATCAGCTCCTCCACGGCAGGCCCGGAGGCGGTGGTGGCCTCCAGCACGATCCGGGTGAGGTCCTTGAGCGTCACCAGGCCGACGATGTCGTCGACGCTGTCCCCGATCACCGGGATCCGGGAGAGCCCCGAGCGCAGGCACAGGGCGAGCGCCTGCCGGGCGGACTTGTCGTGCTCGATCCAGATGATCTCGGTGCGCGGCACCATCACCTCGCGGGCGAGGGTGTCGCCGAGCTCGAAGACCGAGTGGATCATCTCCCGCTCTCCGGCGGCCACGACACCGCGCTCACCTGCCAGGTCGACCAGCTCGCGCAGCTCGACCTCGGTGGAGAACGGTCCTTCGCGGAACCCCTTGCCGGGGGTGATCATGTTGCCGATCAGGATCAGCAGCCTGGTCAGCGGGTTCAGCAGCCGGGCCAGCACGCGGACGGGAGCGGCGACCTTCAGCCCGATGCTGTACGGGTGCTGGCGGCCGAGCGTGCGCGGGCCGACGCCGACCAGGACGTACGAGGCCACCAGCATGATCAGCACCGCGATGACCAGCGCCCACGTCTCCGAATCCGCGATCCGCAGCGCCATGACCGTGACCAGCACGGTCGCGCCCATCTCGCAGGTGAGCCGGAGCAGGAGCAGCAGGTTGACGTGCCTCGGCCGGTCGCCGAGCAGCAGGACCAGCTGCTTGGCCCCCGTGCGGCCCTGGCGGGCGAGGTCTTCGGCACGCGCGTGCGATGCCACGGTGATGGCCGCTTCCGAGGCTGCGAACACCCCGGCTGCCAGCACCAGCAGCACCGCGAGCACCAGGAACGCGGTGGAACCGGCCAACGCCACTCCCCTAGTTCGCCGGAGCCGGGCCGGTGCCCGGCTCGTCGTCCAGACCGACCGCGCCCAGGACCTTGTCGTCCGCGCTGCGTTGGGCCTGCGCCCGCTCGGCGTCGTCCCGCGCCTCGCGGTACTCGGCCAGGATCCGGTTCTGCAGCCCGAACATCTCGCGCTCCTCCTCCGGCTCGGCGTGGTCGTAGCCGAGCAGGTGAAGGACGCCGTGCACCGTCAGCAGGTGCAGCTCGTCGAGCGTGCTGTGACCGGCCTTCTTCGCCTGGTCCCTGGCGAACGCCGGGCACAGCACGATGTCGCCGAGCAGCGCGGGGCCGGAGCCGGCCGAGTCGGGCCGGCGGGCCGAGTCGTACTCGTCCATCGGGAAGGACATCACGTCGGTCGGACCGGGCAGGTCCATCCAGCGCTCGTGCAGGTCGGCCATGACGTCGAGGTCCACCAGCACGATGGACAGCTCGGCGAGCTGGCTGACGCTCATCTTGTCGAGCGCGAAGCGGGCCACCGAGACGATCGTCTCCTCGGGAACCGCGACGCCGGATTCGTTGGCGATCTCGATGGTCATGCTGGTCCTCGTCGCTGGCCGTTGCGCCGTCCGTCGTGCTGGTCGGCGTCGTTGTGCGCGTGCCAGCGGTCGTATGCGTTGACGATGTCGGTGACCAGCCGGTGCCGCACCACGTCGTGGCTGTCCAGCTGGGAGAAGTGCACGTCGTCGACGCCGTCGAGGATCTCCTGCACCATCTTCAGGCCGCTGCGCTGACCGCCGGGCAGGTCGATCTGGGTGACGTCTCCGGTGACCACGATCTTGGAGCCGAAGCCCAACCGGGTCAGGAACATCTTCATCTGCTCGGGCGTGGTGTTCTGCGCCTCGTCCAGGATGATGAAGGAGTCGTTCAGGGTCCGGCCGCGCATGAAGGCCAGCGGGGCGATCTCGATCGTCCCGGCCTGCGTCAGGCGCGGCACCGACTCCGGGTCGACCATGTCGTGCAGCGCGTCGTACAGCGGCCGCAGGTACGGGTCGATCTTCTCGTAGAGGGTGCCCGGCAGGAAGCCCAGCCGCTCACCGGCCTCGACGGCGGGGCGGGTCAGGATGATCCGGTTGACCCGCTTGGCCTGCAACGCCTGCACGGCCTTCGCCATCGCCAGGTAGGTCTTGCCGGTACCGGCGGGGCCGATGCCGAAGATGACCGTGTTGTTGTCGATGGCGTCGACGTAGTGCTTCTGGTTGAGCGTCTTGGGGCGGATGGTGTGCCCGCGACGGGACACGATGTCCAGGCTGAGCACGTCGGCGGGCGACTCGTTGTCGTCGGCCGAGAGCATCCCCACGCTGCGGCGCACGACGTCGGGACCGACCTGACCGCCCTTGCTGATCAGCGAGATCAGCTCGGCGAACACCCGTTCCGCGAACGCGACCTCGGCAGGTTCCCCGGAGAGAGTCACCTCGTTGCCCCGGACATGGACGTCGGCGGTGAGCAGGTCCTCGATCACCCGCAGGTTCTCGTCCCGGCTCCCCACCAGCGGCAGGACGACGTCGTCGGGGACGTTCACCTTGGACTGAGCCGTTGCGGTCTGCGACTGCTCTCCGGACTGGGCGGCGGCGCCACCCACAGCGAAACCGGCCACGTAGTTCGGGCCTACCTTCTGCGCGTTGCGCGCTGGTCGTTCGGTCAGTGCTCCCTGGCACCGATGGTAGTCGAAGGGAGCAAACGGGTTCGTGACCTGCTCCCCCGGGACCCTCCGCCGGTCATCCCTTGAGCGGACCGCCGGTCATGCCACCGAGCCATTCCCCGCCGAGCAGGTGCAGGTGGACGTGGAAGATCGTCTGCCCGGCGTCGGCGTTGGTGTTGAACAACAACCGGTACCCGGACTCGACGACGCCCTCCGCCTGGGCGATCTCGTGCGCGGTGCTGATCAGCTCCGCCAGCAGCGCGGGGTCCGCGGCCGCCAGCTCCGAGGCGTTGCGGTAGCGCTCCTTGGGGATGACCAGGACGTGCGTCGGGGCCTGCGGGTTGATGTCGCGGATCGCGATGACCCGCTCGTTCTCCCGCACGATGTCGGCCGGGATCTCCCGCGCGATGATGCGCAGGAACAGCTCCTTCTCCTCGCTCATGCCCGCAGGCTAGCCGAAGTGGATGTTCGAGTCGGAGGGGGAAGTTTTCATGAGAACTTCCACGGGTTGAGGTGCTGCGCCGCAACCGGGGCTGGGGGGAGTGCTCCACTTGCGGCGCAGCGCTCGCCGGACCAAGGGGGGAGGTGTCCGGCGAGTGCGGAGAACCCGATGCCCGTGCGACATCGGTGACGACGGTCGCCCGTCGCACTCGCGCAAGCACAGAGCGTATCGCCCGGTCGACCGATCGCGCCACGCGAACGGATGAAGTTCTCGATCTTGGTCACCAAGGGTGTCAGGACCAGCGGGTGGTGACGGCCCCCAGCGCCCCCAGCGCCACGGCCGCGGCCGTGGACGCCCGCAGCACGGTGTGCCCCAGACGGGTGATCTGAGCTCCGGCGTCGCGGAGGGTCGCCAGTTCGTCGTCGGAGATGCCGCCCTCCGGGCCCACGACCAGCAGCACCTCCCCGGAGATGGGGAGATCGACCGCCGTGAGCGGGCCGGTCGCCGACTCGTGCAGGACCAGCGCGACGTCGGCCTCGGCGACGAGCTCCGCGAGCTGCTTGGTGCTGACCGGCTCGGCGACCTCGGGCGTCCAGGCGCGGCGGGCCTGCTTGGCCGCCGCGGCAGCGGTGCTGCGCCAGCGTGCCAGGGCCTTGGCCCCGCGCGGCCCGTCGTCCCACTTGGCCACGCAGCGGGCCGCGCGCCAGGGCACGACCGCGTCCACACCCGCCTCGGTGGCGAGCTCGACGGCGAGTTCCCCGCGATCGCCCTTGACCAGGGCCTGGACCACCCGGACGCGCAGCTCGGGCTGCGGCTCGCGCCAGGTCTCCGAGACGGTCAGGCGCAGCGAGTCGCGCTCGGCGGTGTCCACCACGCACCGCGCCAGGCCGCCCTGCGCGTCGGAGAGCAGCAACTGCTCCCCGGCGCGAAGGCGGCGCACGGTCGCGGCGTGCTTGCCCTCGGGACCGTCCAGCGTGGCGGGCCCGACGGCGGGCAACCGCTCAACCGAGAAGACCGGCAGCGACACGAGCCCGCCTCAGCGGTGGCCGAACGAGCGGAACCGGGAGAACAGTCCCTGCCTGCCGTTGCCGTTGGCGGTCACGGTCGGCTCGGGCTGCTCCTCGCCGCGCAGCTTGGACAGGTCGCGCAGCAGTTCCGACTGGGTGTCGTCGAGGTTCGTCGGAACCACGACGTCCAGGTGGATGTGCAGGTCGCCGTGGCCGCTGACCTTGCCGTTGGAACGCAGCTTGGGCAGCCCGCGACCGGTGATCACGTGCTCGGTCCCCGGCTGGGTCCCGGGCTCGACGGCGATCTCCTCGCGCGATCCGTCCAGCGTCTCCAGCAGCAGCACGGTGCCCAGGGCCGCCGCGGTCATCGGCAGTTCGACGTTGCAGTGCAGGTCGGCGCCATCGCGGGTGAACCGCTCGTGCGGCTGCTCCTCGACCTCGACGAACAGGTCGCCCGCCGGGCCACCGCCGGGGCCGACCTCGCCCTCACCGGCGAGCCGGACGCGCATGCCGTCGCCCACACCAGCCGGGATCTTGACCGTGATGGTGCGCCGGGCGCGGACCCGGCCGTCGCCGGAGCACTGCTGGCAGGGGTCGGTGATGACCTCGCCGAAGCCGCGGCAGACCGGGCAGGGGCGAGAGGTCATGACCTGGCCCAGGAAGGACCGCTGCACCGACTGCACCTCGCCACGACCCCCGCAGGTGTCGCAGGTCGAGGGCGCGCTGCCGGCCTTCGAGCCGCCGCCGTCGCACACGTCGCAGAGCACCGCGGTGTCGACGGTGATGTCGCGGTTGACCCCGCTCGCGCACTCCTCCAGCGTCAGCTCCAAGCGCAGCAGCGCGTCGGAACCGGGCTGCACGCGGCTGCGCGGGCCGCGGCCACCGCCGCCGCCCCCACCGCCGAAGAAGGCGTCCATGATGTCGCCGAGCCCGCCGAAGCCGGCGAACGGATCGCCGCCCTGGCCGCCACCGGCGCCACCACCGTTGCCGAGCGGGTCCCCTCCGAGGTCCACCACCTGGCGCTTCTTCGGGTCGGAGAGCACCTCGTAAGCGGTCGTCACCTCGGCGAACCGCTCCTGAGCCGCCTCTTCCGGATTGACGTCGGGGTGCAGCTCCCGGGCGAGCTTGCGGTAAGCCCGCTTGATCTGCTCGGGTGTCGCGTCCTGGGAAACCCCGAGGGTCGCGTAGTAGTCCCTGGCCACCTTCTCCGTACTTCCTCTGCTCGATTAAGTCGAGTTAATGCCGGTCATACCGGTGCGAAAGCTCACCGGCCGTCCAAGATCTCGCCCACGTACGCGGCCACGGCGCGAACCGCCGCCATCGTTCCGGGGTAGTCCATGCGGGTCGGGCCGACGACGCCCAGACCGCCCAAGACCATGCCATCCGAACCGTATCCGGTGGAAATCACCGAGGTCGTCTGCATCTCCAACGCCTCGTTCTCGGCCCCGATGCTGACCCGGACCGTACTCGAATCGCGGGCGGCGGCGAGCAGCTTGAGCACCACCACCTGCTCCTCCAGCGCTTCGAGGACCTGCCGCAACGAGTTGGGGAAGTCCGCGACGTTGCGCGTGAGGTTGGGAGTGCCGCCGAGCACCATCCGCTCCTCCGGGTGCTCCACGAGCGACTCGATGAGCACGCCGCAGACCCGGATGAGCACGTCCCGCAGTTCCGGCGGGGCCTGGTCGGGCAGTTCGGCCACGGCCGCGGAGGCGTCGGCGAGCCGCTTCTCGGTCATCGCCGAGTTCAGCACCGTGCGCAGCCGGGCCACGTCGTCGTCGGTGATCACGTCGCCGAGGTCGACCATCCGCTGGTCCACGCGGCCGGTGTTGGTGATCAGCACCAGCATCAGCCTCGCCGGGGTGATGGTCACCACCTCGACGTGCCGGACGGTGGACCGGGTCAGCGTCGGGTACTGCACGACCGCGACCTGCTGGGTCAGCTGCGCGAGCAGCCGCACGCTGCGGCGCATCACGTCGTCGAGGTCCAGCGCGCCGTCGAGGAAGTTGCCGATGGCCCGCCGTTCCGGGCCGGTCAGCGGCTTGACCTCGTGCAGGCGGTCGACGAACAGCCGGTAGCCCTTGTCCGTGGGCACGCGCCCGGCGCTGGTGTGCGGCTGGACGATGAAGCCTTCCTCCTCCAGCGCCGCCATGTCATTGCGCACGGTGGCGCTGGACACACCGAGGTCGTGGCGGTCGACCAACGCCTTCGAACCGACCGGCTCCTTGGACGACACGAAGTCGGCCACGATCGCCCGCAGGACCTCGAAACGGCGTTCATCCGCGTTCACCCGCGCACCTCCTCAACAGCCTGCTCAGCGCACGCTCGGTTCGTGGGATGGGGAAGTTTTCATGAAAACTTCCCCGCACCCAACACCCGGGCACCCCCGTCGAGTTTACGGTGTTCGTCCCCCGGAACCGAGAGCCGCAGCGAGCGGGCGCGCACCCGACGACTCGGGACGCCGCCGCGTGAACCACCCGAGGCGAGTTCCCTCTCCCGCGGGGGGCTCGTGCGTCACCGGTCCCAGTTTTAGTCATAACTGAGCGCCTCTCGTGCCCGAAATGTCGGCTCAGTTTGGACTAAAACTGGGAGCTGCCGAGGTCGCACGGATCTGGACGCGACGTCACGACGATCGATGTCAGGCGAGGAGGTCTTGGACGACGGCGTCGGCCAGGAGGCGGCCTCGGTCGGTGAGGACGCAGCGCCCGTCGGCGAGGGCTCCGGGTTCCAGCAGGCCGTCGGCCGCGGCCTGGTCGGCGGCGCGGCGGCCCGCGTCGTCGAGGGCGCGCACCGACAGACCGCTGCGGACGCGGAGTTCGAGCATGACGCGCTCGATGCGCTGGTCCTCGGCGGTGAGCAGTTCGCGCGCCTGGGCCGGGGAGCCGCCTTCCGCGAGGGTCGCGGCGTAGCGGGCGGGGTGCTTGACGTTCCACCAGCGGACCCCGCCGACGTGGCTGTGCGCTCCGGGGCCCGCGCCCCACCAGTCGCCGCCCTGCCAGTAGCCGAGGTTGTGGCGGCACTCGGCGTCGGCGTCGGTGGCCCAGTTGGAGACCTCGTACCAGCTCAGGCCGGCCTCGCCGAGCTTGGCGTCGAGCAGTTCGTAGCGGTCGGCCAGCACGTCCTCGTCGGGCATCGGGAGCTCGCCGCGCCGGACCTTGCGGGCCATCGCGGTGCCGTCCTCGACGATCAGCGAGTACGCCGAGACGTGATCCACGCCCGCTTCCAGCACCGCGTCCAGGGAGTCGCGCAGGTCCTGCTCGCGCTCGCCCGGCGTGCCGTAGATGAGGTCGAGGTTGACGTGGTCGAACCCGGCGGCGCGGGCCTCGCGGGCGGCGGTCACCGCGCGCCCGGGCGTGTGGGTTCGTTCGAGCACGCGCAGGACGTGCTCGGCGGCCGATTGCATGCCGAGGGACACCCTCGTGAAACCGGCCGTTCGAATCCGTTCGAAGAACTCGGGCGAGGTCGACTCCGGGTTGGACTCGGTGGTCACCTCAGCCCCGGCCGCCAGGCCGAATGTGTCGCGAATCGCATCGATCACCGAGGCGAGCCGATCGGCGCCCAGCAGGGAGGGCGTTCCGCCCCCGACGAAGACCGTCTCGGCGGCCGGTGCGGGACCCGCCGAGAGGACCTTCGCGCCCAGCTCCAGCTCGGCTCGCAGACCCTCCAGCCAGGTACCGAAACTGGCCGAAGATCCCAGCTCATCGGCGGTGTAGGTGTTGAAGTCGCAGTACCCGCAGCGGGTGGCGCAGAACGGCACGTGGACGTAGACGCCGAAGGGGCGGGAACCCAGCCCGTCGAGGGCCGATTCCGGGAGGCTCCCGTCGGCCGGTGCGGGTTCTCCGGTGGGGGGTTGAGCAGGCACGCTTCCACTGTCCCACCATGCGGATGGGGTTGGTCCCGCCGGTTCACGCGTGGCACGCTGCGCGACGTGGGTGCGACTCTGCCAACGCTTCTGCTGGTCGCCCGCAGGTACGTTGACCTGCGGCGGGTGGCCAGCGCGCTCTGCCTCGGCACGGTCTGATCCCCCGCCGTCTTTTTGTCTTGTCCAGTCGGCGCGGGCCTCCGAGGAGTGAGAGCCGTCACGCCGACGGTAATTCCACGCGGGGGTTTCGCGCCTGAAAGTCCCGGAGGTCGCGGACATGGTTCCCCCGACGGAATCGCCTGCTCGTCCCGCCCGCAAGCGCAAGGGTCGCGGCGAAGGCCAGTGGGCGCTCGGTTACCGCGAACCGCTCAACGCCAACGAGCGCTCCAAGAAGGACGACAACCCGCTCAACGTGCGTGCGCGGATCGAGAACATCTACGCCCACGGTGGTTTCGACTCCATCGACCCCGGCGACCTGCGCGGTCGCTTCCGCTGGTGGGGCCTGTACACCCAGCGCGCGCCGGGCATCCCGGGTGCGCGCACCGGCACGATCGAGCCCGAAGAGCTCGACGACAGCTACTTCATGATGCGGGTGCGCATCGACGGCGGTGCGCTGACCACCGAGCAGCTGCGCGTCATCGGCGAGGTGTCGCAGACCTACGCCCGTGACACCGCCGACATCACCGACCGGCAGAACGTCCAGCTGCACTGGATCCGGGTCGAGGACGTCCCGACGATCTGGGAGAAGCTGGAGAGCGTCGGGCTGTCGACGACCGAGGCCTGCGGCGACTGCCCGCGCGTGGTGCTCGGCTCCCCGGTGGCGGGCATCGCCGCCGACGAGATCATCGACGCCACCCCGGCGATCGCCGAGATCACCGAGCGCTACATCGGCGACCAGTCGTTGTCGAACCTGCCGCGCAAGTTCAAGACGGCCATCTCCGGTTCGCCGCGCTGGGACACGGTTCCGGAGATCAACGACATCTCGCTGGTCGGCGTGGTGCACCCGGAGCACGGCCCGGGCTACGACCTGTGGGTCGGCGGTGGCCTGTCGACCAACCCGAAGCTGGCCGTGCGGCTGGGCGCCTGGGTCTCCCAGGAGGACGCCGCGGAGGTCTGGCACGGGGTCGTGCAGATCTTCCGCGACTACGGCTACCGCCGGCTGCGCAACCGGGCCCGCCTGAAGTTCCTGCTCGCCGACTGGGGCGCGGAGAAGTTCCGGCAGGTGCTGGAGGACGAGTACCTGGGCCGCAAGCTCATCGACGGTCCCGCGCCGGAAACCCCTTCGGGGCACCGCGACCACCTCGGCGTGCACCAGCAGGTCGACGGAAACCGTTACGTGGGCGTCAAGAGCGCCGCGGGCCGGGTCAGCGGTTCGACGCTGATGGAGGTCGCCAAGGCGGCCGAGCGCGTCGGTTCGCAGCGGGTGCGCACCACCGTGGAGCAGAACCTGCTGGTGCTCGACGTGGCCGAGTCCGATGTGGACGGTCTGACCTCGGACCTCGCCGAGCTGGGCCTGCACGCCGACCCGTCGCCGTGGCGGCGCGGCGTGATGGCCTGCACCGGCATCGAGTTCTGCAAGCTCGCCATCGTCGAGACCAAGCAGCGGGCCATCGACCTGGTCACGGAGCTGGAGAAGCGGCTCGCCGACGTCCAGGCGGGCGTGAGCGACCCGGTGACCATCAACCTCAACGGCTGCCCGAACGCCTGCGCCCGCACCCAGGTCGCCGACATCGGCCTGAAGGGCCAGATGGTCCCGGACGGCAACGGCAACCAGGTCGAGGGCTTCCAGGTGCACCTGGGCGGTGGCCTGGCCATCGACACCGGGTTCGGCCGGAAGATCCGCGGCCACAAGGTCGTCTCCTCCGAGGTCGGCCCCTACGTGGAGCGGCTCGTGCGCAACTACCTCGACCAGCGCGAGACCGGTGAGCGGTTCGCCCAGTGGGTCGCCCGCGCCGAAGAGGACGACCTCAAGTGAGCGAGCGCGTGGTCCCGCAGTGCTGCCCGTACTGCGGAGACGAGGAGCTCACCCCGGAGGAAGAACCCTCCGGGGCCTGGAAGTGCCACGCCTGCCTGCGGGTCTTCACCGTGCGGCTGGTCGGACTGGCTCTGGGAGGGGATGAGGACTGATGACCGCCGAAACCACCACGCAGATCGGAACGCGGCGCAGCGACGCCGAGCTCAAGGCCCTGGTCGAGAAGGCCGCTCCGGAACTGGCCGACGCGACCGCGGAGGAGGCGCTGCGCTGGGCCGCCGAGAACTTCGGCGACGGCAAGCTCATCGTGGCCTCCAACATGCAGGACGCGGTGCTGGTCGACCTCGCGGCCAAGGCGATGCCGGGAGTGGAGATCCTGTTCCTGGAGACCGGCTACCACTTCGCCGAGACCATCGGCACGCGCGACGCGGTCGAGCAGGTCTACGACGTGAACATCGTCAACGCGCTCCCCGAGCAGACCGTGGCCGAGCAGGACGCCGCCGAAGGCCCGCGGCTCCACGATCGCGACCCCCAGCGCTGCTGCTTCCTGCGCAAGGTCGTCCCGCTGCGCAACACCCTGGCCGGCTACGAGGGCTGGGTGACCGGCGTGCGCCGGGTGGAGGCGCCGACCCGCGCCAACACGCCGGTCCTGACCTGGGACGACCGCAACGGGCTGGTGAAGGTCAACCCGCTCGCGGCGTGGTCCGACGAGCAGATGCAGCGCTACATCGACGACAACGGAGTGCTGGTCAACCCGCTGGTCCCAGCGGGCTATCCGTCCATCGGATGCCAGCCCTGCACGGCCAAGCCGAAGCCGGGCGAGGACCCGCGCAGCGGTCGCTGGGCGGGCAGCTCCAAGACCGAATGCGGTCTGCACGGCTGAGTTAGTACGGCCGCACGAGCACGACTTGACCCGGGTGCGGGTGTCCGGGAGACGACGGAGGGGTAATGACCACAGCAGACACCGAGGTGTCGGCGCCGCCGCAGGTGGACAACCTGGCCGCGCTGGAGTCCGAGGCGATCCACATCTTCCGCGAGGTGGCCGGCGAGTTCGACCGCCCGGTGATCCTGTTCTCCGGTGGCAAGGACTCCACGGTGCTGGTGCACCTGGCGATCAAGGCGTTCTGGCCCGCCCCGGTGCCGTTCCCGCTGCTGCACGTCGACACCGGGCACAACTTCCCCGAGGTGCTGGACTTCCGCGACGGGATCGTCGACAAGCACCAGCTGCGCCTGGTCGTGGCCGGGGTGCAGGACTACATCGACGACGGTCGGCTGCAGGAGCGCCCCGACGGCGTCCGCAACCCGCTGCAGACCCAGCCGCTGCTCGACGCCATCGGTGACAACAAGTTCGACGCGGTCTTCGGCGGCGGTCGCCGCGACGAGGAGCGCGCTCGCGCCAAGGAGCGCATCTTCAGCCTGCGCAACGCATTCGGCCAGTGGGACCCGCGCCGGCAGCGCCCTGAGCTGTGGAACCTCTACAACGGCAAGCACCGGCCGGGCGAGCACGTGCGCGTGTTCCCGCTGTCGAACTGGACCGAGCTCGACATCTGGCGCTACATCCAGCGGGAGAAGATCGACCTCCCGGAGATCTACTACGCGCACCGGCGCGAGGTCTACGAGCGCGACGGCATGTGGCTGACCTCCGGTCCGTGGGGTGGGGCGCGCGACGGCGAGACCCCGGTGTCCAAGACGGTCCGCTACCGCACGGTCGGCGACGGTTCCTGCACCGGCGCGGTCGAGTCCGAGGCCTACACCGTCGACGACGTGATCGCCGAGGTCGCCGCCAGCCGCCTCACCGAGCGCGGCGCCACCCGAGCGGACGACCGGATCTCCGAAGCCGCGATGGAAGACCGCAAGCGCGAGGGCTACTTCTGATCCCGCCCGTCCTCCCTTCTCCTTCCCACAGCCACCAGGAATGGGTTTCCAGACGATGACCGAGACCACGACTCGTACCGCGCCGGACAGCGGCACCGAGGTGACGCTGCCGGTGAACACCGATCTGCTGCGGCTGGCCACCGCGGGCTCCGTCGACGACGGCAAGTCCACGCTGGTGGGCCGGCTGCTGCACGACACCAAGTCGGTGCTGGCCGACCAGCTCGACGCGGTGCACCGGGCCAGCGCGGACCGCGGCCTGGCCACCCCTGACCTGTCGCTGCTGGTCGACGGCCTGCGCGCTGAGCGCGAGCAGGGCATCACCATCGACGTGGCCTACCGCTACTTCGCCACTCCGAAGCGGACCTTCGTGCTGGCCGACACCCCGGGTCACGTGCAGTACACCCGCAACACCGTGACCGGCGCCTCGACCGCGCAGCTGGCGGTGCTGCTGGTCGACGCGCGCAACGGCGTGGTCGAGCAGACCCGGCGGCACGCGGCCGTTCTCGCGCTGCTGGGCGTGCCGCAGCTGGTGCTCGCCGTGAACAAGATCGACATGGTGGACTTCGACGAGGCGGCCTTCACCCGCATCGCCGAGGAGTTCTCCGCCCACGCCAAGGCGCTCGGGTACGCCGACGACGCCGTGGTGACCATCCCGGTGTCGGCCCTGCTGGGCGACAACGTGGTGGAGCGCTCGCAGAACACGCCGTGGTACTCCGGCCCGTCGCTGCTGGAGCACCTGGAGAGCGTGCCGGTCGCGCCGGACCCGCACGACGTGCCCTTCCGGATGCCGGTGCAGTACGTGATCCGCCCGCGCACCGCGGAGCACCCGGACTACCGCGGTTACGCGGGCCAGGTCGGCGCCGGTGTGGTGCGGCCCGGGGACGACGTCGTCGTGCTGCCCGCCGGGGTGCGCACCAAGGTGTCCAAGGTGGACACCGCCGACGGCGAGCGCGCGGAAGCCGCGGCGGGTCACTCGGTGACGTTGCTGCTGGAGGACGACGTCGACATCTCGCGCGGTGACCTGATCGCCGCGGCCGACACCGCTCCCCGGCTGACCGACGAGATCGACGCCACGATCTGCTGGCTGGCGGAGAAGACGCTGAGCCCGGGCGCGAAGGTGCTCGTCAAGCACGGCGCCCGCACCGTGCAGGCGCTGGTCACCGAGCTGGCCGCCCGCTTCGACGAGCAGCAGCTGACCAGCGTCGCCGCTCCGGACTCGTTGCAGCTCAACGAGATCGGCCGGGTGCAGCTGCGCACCGCCGAGCCGCTGCCGGTCGACGACTACGCGGACAGCCGCCGCAACGGGTCGTTCCTGGTGATCGATCCCTCCGACGGCACCACGCTGGCCGCCGGTCTGATCGGTGTCCCGCTGACCCCGTTCGCCGAAGCAGCGCGATGACCACCCCGCCCCTGGTCGCCGTCGCGCACGGCAGCCGGGATCCGCGCTCGGCCGCGACGATCCACCGGCTGCTCGGCGAGGTGCGCGCTCTGCGGCCGGAACTCGACGTGCGCGTGGCGTTCCTGGACCTGTCCCAGCCCCTGCTGGGCGACGTCCTGGACGCCGTGCGCGCGGACGGGCACCGGGAGGCCGTGGTCGTGCCGCTGCTGCTCGGGCACGCCTTCCACGCCCGCGTCGACGTCCCCTCCGCCGTAGCCGAAGCGCACCAGCGGCATCCGGACCTGCGCGTGCGCGTCGGCGACGTGCTCGGACCCGACCCGCGGCTGGACGCCGCCGCGTGGCGCCGCCTGCTGGCCGCGGGCGTCGATCCGGACGACCCGGAGCTCGGCGTTCTGCTCGCGGGGGCGGGCTCGTCGCACTCCCCCGCCAACCGGCTGGTCGCCGACGTCGCCGCTCGCTGGCAGGCCCGCACGTCCTGGGCCGGCACGGTCGCCACCTTCGCCGCCGCGGCGGCTCCGGACGTGCCGACCGCCGTGGAACTGCTGCGGGCGCGCGGTGCGCGGCGGTTCGCGGTGGGCTCCTGGTTCCTGGCCCCGGGCCTGCTGCCGGACCGGATCACCGAGCAGGCCGAGGCGTGCTCGGCCGCTCCGCTGATCGCGGGTCCGATGGCCGACGACCCGGCCGTGGCCGACCTGGTCCTGCACCGCTACGACCTCGCCTCGGTCGACGTACCTGTTCCCGCACTGGCCTGAGGCGAAGACCGCTCTTCCCCGTCGTTGTTCGTGGGCGGGGAAGTTTTCATGAAAACTTCCCCCCACCCCGAGGACAGCCCTGCGGGTCGACTCCTCTCGCGCGCAACCGGTTGGCGAGAATTCGCCAACCGGGTTCACCCCGGCGGCGGCGTCGTCATGATGTGATCTGTGCCGTTGTTGCCAGGATTGCGCGCGCAGGGGGTCACCACCCGATGAGCACGATCCCGCACCTGATCGCGCGGGTGCGACCTGAGTTCGCGCGCAGTGAGCAGGACAAGTCCTGCCACTTCTTCCCGGTTCCCAGCGGTGATCCACTGCCCGAAACCCTGCGCGCCTACTGCGGTTTCAGCATCGCCCCGGGTGAGGCCGAAGCGCTGGACGGACCTGCGGGGATGCCGTGCCTGGGCTGCCTGATGGCCGCCGCGCTCTCCGACTGAAGTCCCGGCCCGCTCGACTGAACCGCGGCCGTCCCGGCCGACGTGTGATCCACCGGACCCCCGCGCAGCTCGTTTCACGCAGAGTTGTTCACTCAAAGACTACGATTCACCCCATGAGGTCATGAGAGGGTGCATGACGGCGTCTGGACGGGGAACCGGCAGCTCACCGTACATCGTTTACCCGTTGGGCCCATGCGTTCGAGTGACCGTCGCTGTGGGGGCGATCAATGCAAGGCTGGACAGGGAGTCGGGGACAACAGGGCGAGATGAACACGCAGCAGCCGAGTCGACCGGTCATCACACCGGCTATGCGGGACCAGGCCAAGAAGCAGCCCAACACCTGGCTGTACGTGGTCGACCCGATCTTCACCGATCCCAACGCCGAGGTACCGCCGTGGGGATTCATCGGTGGCTACCGCGTCGACGAACAGGGTGAGATCACCGACGACTTCTCCCCCAACCCCAACTACCGACCTTCCCCGGTGGCACTGCGGTTGCCCGCGCCGACCAACGACGTCGAGCGCGCGCTGCAGCTGACCACCACCGGTTACGCGCAGGGCCAGGCACTGCTGGCCTCGATGCTCGACTCCGAGCTGATCCTGTTCGCGCAGCCGCAGGGAACCGGCCTGTTCACGATGGAGCACGAGTCGGGACGCCGTCAGCTCCAGGTGTTCACCTCCGAGGGCTTCCTGCCGCCGAACTGGACGACCTGGCAGCGCATGACCGGGCGCCAGCTGGCGACCAACCAGCTCAGCGGCATCGACCTGCAGATCAACCCCACGAGCCCGGTCAAGGCGAGGCTGCCCGGCGAAGACCTCGCCAAGGTCGCCGCCTCGGTCCCGCCGAAGGCCGTGGGCGTCCCGATGTCGCCGCCCGCAGGCGTGCCGATGCCACCGATGCCCACAGGAGTCCCGGTGTCGCCGGCGACGGGCACGCCCGTCTCGGCACCCGCGGGCGCTCCGCTGTCGCCGCCCTCGGGCACCGCCGTGCCGTCCGCGGCGCCGACGGCCGCGCCGCCCGTTCCAGTCGGCCCCGCGACTCCGGCCGTTCCCCCGGCACCGGCACCCGCTGCGTCGGCGTCGGCCTCGGCCGAGCCGGAGCAGCCCGATCCCGCCGAAACCGAGTTCGGCCGCAGGTTCCTCGGTTCGATGCTGGCCGGGGCGATCGGTGACGCGCTGGGCGCGCCGGTGGAGTTCTACCCGATCGACCAGATCCGCAGCCGCTTCGGCGAGGACGGCGTCACCGAGTACGACCGCAACGGCGAGCACCCGGGCGAGTTCACCGACGACACCCAGCTCACACTGTTCACGCTGGAAGGCATGATCCGCGCGCACCGCCTGGTCCGCAGCGGCGACTCCGGCGGCCCGCTGCCCGCGCTCCAGCTGGCCTACCAGCGCTGGCTGCACACCCAGGGCTACGCGTGGATGCGCTCGGCCGGGCCGTTCGCGGCCAAGCACCCCAAGGCCAACGGCTGGCTGGTCGAGCAGTCCGAGCTGTTCGCGGTGCGCTCGCCCAACAGCGGCTCCATCGGCGCGCTCCGCGAGTTCGCCTCGGTCGGTGCTCCCGGCACGTTCGAGCGGCCGATCAACGACTCCGACGACTGCGGTGGCGTCGTCCGCGTGGCCCCGATCGCGCTGTGGTCGGACGACCCGCGCTCGGTCTTCGAGCTCGCGGCCGCCACCGCCGCGCTGACCCACTCCCAGCCCAACGCCCACCTGCCCGCCGGTGTGCTGGCGGTGCTCGTCCACCGGCTGCTGCGCGAGGAATCGCTCCCCTCGGCGCTGGCGCAGGCGCGCGAACTGCTGGCGTCCTACGCGGGGCACGAGGACACCGACCGCGCCCTGCAGGCCGCCGAAGAGCTCGCGGAGAAGGGCAAGGCCACTCCCGAGCAGCTCAAGGACGCCCTCGGCGGCGGCTGGGCCGGGCACGAGGCGCTGGCGATCGCGGTGTGCGCGGCGCTGAGCGCCGACACCATCGCCGACGCGCTGATGATCGCGGTCAACCACTCCGGCGACAGCGACTCGACCGCGGCGATCTGCGGCAACCTGGTCGGCGCCCGGGACGGCGCCGCGGCGCTCCCCGGCGTGTGGCTGCGCGACCTCCGGCAGCGCGAGATCGTCGAATCGCTGGCCAAGGACGGACTGCTGGAGTTCGGCGGGACCCCGCCGGCCGGCGACGCCTGGGCCAAGCGCTACCCGGCGTCGGGCGATGTCTCCGACCTGGACTTCGGCTCGTCGTTGCCTCGCGCGAAGAGCGAGGAGCCGGAGGCGACCGACGAAGCCGAGGAGATCCCGGAACCGGAGGAGGACGCCGAACCGGAGGAGGACGCCGAACCCGAGGTGTCGGCCCCGCAGGTCGAGTCGGTGGTCTCCCCGCCGGAGTCGACCGCACCGCCCCCGCCCGCGTCGCCGGAGGACCGGCGCACCCAGCGGATCCTCGGAATGCTGCTGGGCACCGCCGCGGGCGATGCCCTCGGCTTCCCGATCGAAGCCGACTCGCTGGCCGAGATCCGGGCGAAGTACGGCGATTCCGGGCTCATCGACTACGTCGACGGGCACCGCCCGGCCGGGTCGATCAGCGACGAGACGCAGCTGACCGCCTTCACCACCGAAGGGCTCATCCGCGCCTCCACCGCGCGCCGCGCGAGGGGTTCCGCCGATCCGGCGATCCACGTGCAGCAGGCCTACCAGCGCTGGCTGCACACCCAGGGCGTCGAGTGGTCCGAGACCGGTCGCAGCCCGGACGAGCCGGACGGCTGGCTGATCGACCAGCGCGAGCTGTTCGACCGCCGGGTCCGGGGCATGACGACCATGCAGGCGCTGCGCGCCTACGCGGGCGGCCACGAGCGGGGTTCCCTGGAGAAGCCGCCGAACGACGCGGCCGACTGGGGCGCGGTGATGCGCGCGGCTCCGACCGCGCTGTGGACCGACGACCCGGCCGAGGCGTTCCGCACCGGGACGCGCACCGCGCTGCTCACCCACGGCCACGCCAGCGCCTACCTGCCCGCCGGCGCGCTGGCGCTGCTGGCGCACCAGCTGCTCGCCGACCGCTCGCTGCCGCAGGCGGTGGACCGCACGCTCCTCGAACTGTCCGAATGGGACGGTCACGAGGAGACGATCACCGCGCTGCGCAAGGCGGTCGAGCTCGCGGCGACCGGCACGCCGACGCCGGAGCAGATCGAGGACGCCTTCGGCACCGCGCACTCCGGAGCCCAGGTGCTGGCGATCGCGGTGTGCGCGGCGCTGACCCACCCCGAGTCGTTCCCGGAGGCGTTGGTGCTGGCCGCCAACCACTCCGGTGCCAGCGGCTCCACCGCGGCGATCTGCGGCGGCATCATGGGAGCCGCCCACACCGCCTCCGCCATCCCGCAGCACTGGCAGGACAAGCTGGAGCTGCGCGAAACGCTGGAGTTCCTGGCCGCCGACGCGGACCTGGAGTTCGGCTCCACCCCGCCGTCCGGGCAGCTGTGGGCCGCGCGCTACCCGGTCGCGCAGGAGGAACCCGCCGAGGACGTCGCAGAGGCCGAGGTGGAGCCGGAACCTGCCGAGGACGTCGCAGAGACCGAGGTGGAGCCGGAACCGGTCGAGGCCGAGCCCGAGGAGACCGAGGTCGCCGAGGCGGTCGTCGTCGAGGAGACCACCGAGCCCGAGGGGACCGAGTCGGCGGCAGCGGGAGAAGCCCCGGACAAGGACGTCTCCGACGACGACGGGTTGTCCGACGAAGAGCTCCGGCTGCTGCTGGCGTGGCGGAAGTTCCGCGACAACGACGACGCGGGAAACAACGCCGATCTCAGCCAGGGTCTGCACAAGCTCCTGGTGGAGGCGTTCGGCGAGGAACGCGCCGCTCAGCTCGTCGGTGAATCCGGTGCGGAGGACGCCGAGACCGAGGACGAGGCCGAGGCCGAAACCGGGGCCGCCGCCGACGAAGAGGAGGAAGAGCAGGTCCGGCCCAGCCGCCGCGACCGGCTCGCCGGCTGCGTCCTCGGCACCGCTGCGGGCGACGCGCTGGGCGCTCCCTGGATGTTCAGCGACCTGCTCACCACGCTGCGCGAGAACCCCGACGGGGTGCGCGAGCACGCGGAGCTGTTCGGCCGCTTCGGGGCCGCCACCGCTTACACGCAGCAGGCCGCGTTCGTGCTGGCCGGGCTGAACGGGGAGAACCCGGACCGGCCGTCGCTGGTGCGCGCCTCGCTGCGGGACTGGGTCCGCACCCAGGGCGGCAGGCCCACTCCGGACGGCGGCGGGAAGCTCACCGACGTGGAATCACTGCGCGCGCAGCGGTTCCCGGACGAGGCGACGCTGACCGCGGTGGCCCGCTGGGGCGACCGCGGCGAGAACCCGACGCCCGGCAACCCGCCCAACGACGCCCGCAACGCCGCCGCCACCGCCCGCGGTGCGGTGGTCGGTTTCGAGTCCACCGATCCGGCCGAGGCGATCGCCCTGGGGATCGGCATCGGCGTGCTCACCCACGGCCACCCGGACGGCTACTTCCCCGCGGCCGCGCTGGCGGGCCTCGTCTCCGGTCTCGACGCCGGTCGCACGCTGATCGACGCCGTGCAGGCCGTGCTGGTCGAGCTCGACCGGATGGAGGGCGCCGAGAGCACGGCGAGCGGGTTGCGGGCGGCGGTGGAGATCGCCACCAGCGGCCCGGTGTCCCCGACCGTCCTGGAATCGCTCGGTCTCGGCTGGCAGGGCCCGGAGGCCCTGGCCATCGCGGTCGCGGCCGCGCTCTCGCACCCCGGTTCGGTGCCCGACGCGGTGTCGCTCGCGGCCACGCACGCCGGCAACAGCGCCGCGACCGCAGCGATCTGCGGTGCTCTGATGGGCACCGCGCGCGGTGTCGAGGAGTTGCCCGAGGAGTGGGTGGACCAGCTGGAGCTGCGGGAAGTCCTGGAACGCCTGCTGTCCGAAGTGGACATCTCCGAGGCCGAGGCCCCCGAACCCGTCGCGAACAGCGCCGGATAGGCCGCAGTGGACGGGCGCGGGCTGGACGAGGACGAGCGCGCACTGCTGGCCGCCTGCCGGCGCGACCCGGTGGAGCGGCGGCTGCTGGCGGTCTGGCGCCGCTGGGAGAGCCACCCCGCGACCCGCCCGCTGTGGGCCGCGGAGCTGCGAGGACGTCTCGCGGTGGACGCGGCAGCACCGGACACCGGTCTGGCCGACCGCGACGGCGGCTTGCCGGGTGCCTCCGCCCGCGTGCTGGGGATGCTGCTCGGCGGCGCGGTCGGCGAGTTCACCGCGCTCGGCCGCGTCGGTCAGCGCACCGGCGCCCTGCTGTTCGTGCTGGAAGGCCTGATCCGCGCGCACACCCAGCTGCGCTCGACCGGCTCCGGCGAGCCGACCGCCGCCGCGCAGGCGGCGCTGCGGCGCTGGCTGCACACGCGCGGTGTGCCGTGGCGCGACTGCGGCAGCGAATCGCCCCGGCCGAGCGGGTTCCTCGTCGCCGAGCCGGACTTGCACGACACCTCCAGCGACGAGCCGACGCTGCTCACCGCGGTCGCGAAGGTCGTTGCCGGGCACCCGCAGGGCACCCGGCAGCAGCCGATCAACACCGCGGACACGGCCACCGCCGTCCCGTTCGGCGCGCTGGCCGCGTTGTGGTCCGGCGACCCCGGAACCGTGTTCGCGCTCGGCGGCGACCTCGCCGCGCTCACCCACGGACACCCCCTGGGCCACAGCCCGGCGAGCGTGCTGGGCACCACCACGCTGTGGCTGCTGCGCGGCAACGGCCTCGGAGACTCGCTGCGACAAGGGCTCTCAGGTTGGCAGTCGGGACGCACCGCGCTCGGCGACGCGCTGAAGCTGGGTCTGCTCAGCCCGGCAGGCTTCCGGCCCGGCCCGGCGCACCTGGGCGCCGGCCGCAGCGGGCTGGGCGCGCTCGCGGTCGCCGCACGCGTGTCGCTGGCCTGCGAGGACGACTTCCGCGCGGCGATCACGTCGGCGGCCGAGCACGACGGGGACGCGGCCAGCGCGGCGGTGCTGTGCGGTCAGCTGCTCGGCGCGCTGCACGGCCCCACCGCGATCCCCCCTGACATGGTGGAACGGCTCCCGGTCCTCGACGTGATCGAGCGCCTGGGGCGGGACGCGGCGACGGAGTTCGGACCCGATCCCGACGAGTCCGCCGGGTGGGAAACCCGCTACCCGCCGGACGATTCGGCCATCACCGCGCAGACACCGTCCACAACGGACTACCGCACCGGCCTGACCGGGGTACCGCGCCTGGCCGCGTCGCGGGACCGGTTCCTCGGCGCGGTGCTGGGCTGCGCGGTCGGCGAGGCGCTGGGCATGCCGGTCGCCTCCGACAACTGGGACGAGATCCGCGCCCGTCACGGCGCCGACGGCATCACCGAGTACGTGCCCGCCGGACACCCCTCCGGCCGGCTCGGCAGCGACACCCAGCTGCTGCTGTTCTCGGTGGAGGGCGTGCTGCGGGCCAACATCGCTCGTCGCGCGGGCGACGCCGACGACCCGATCCGGCACCTGCAGCACGCCTACCAGCGGTGGCTGCACACCCAGCACCTCAGCTGGCCGCGCGCGGCCGGCGTCTTCCTCCGCGAGGCACCGGAACCGGACGGCTGGCTGGTGCAGCAGCGCGCGCTGTTCCAGACCCGGAACCCGGGACGGACCATGATGCGCACGCTGATCGCCTTCGCCAAGGGCCAGCAGCCGATCGGCAGCCCGGACCAGCCGGTCAGCGATTCGGCGGGCAGCAGCGCGATCATGCGCGCCGTCCCGGCCGCGCTGTGGTCGGACGACCCGTCCGAGGTGTTCGCGCTCGGGATGCGCGGCGCCGCTCTCACCCACGGCCACACCACCGCGCTGCTCAGCGCCGGAGCGCTCGGCTTCCTGACGTCGCGGCTGCTGGTCGGCGAACCGCTCGCCGACGCGGTGACCGGCGCGCTGGCGCAGCTCGCCCCGCACCGGGGCCACGAGGAGGTCACCCGGCGCCTCACCGCCGCCGCGAACCTCGCCGGTGGCTCCCGGCTCGCCCCAGAGGAGCTCGAACGCGAACTGGGCACGGCCGGATCGGCCGCCGAAGCCCTCGCCATCGGCACCTACGCGGCCTTGGCCGCCGACGGGGATTTCGACACCGCGCTGCGGATCGCGGCCAACCACTCCGGCAACAGCGCCACCACCGCCGCTGTCGCCGGCGCTCTCACCGCGACCGGCACCGGCGCCGCCCAGATCCCGCAGCGCTGGACGGCCGAACTCGAACTCCACGACGTCATAGAACGGCTCGCCCAAGACGCCACCCAGGAATTCGGCCCGCGCCCACCCACTTGGGACACCCGCTACCCGCCCACGTGAGTTCGCATCGGCGTGTTGGCGTCGGGGTGGTGGGCTGGATAACGTCTCGGGCATGGATGAGCTCGTGCACTTCGAGGTGGCCGACGGGGTCGGGACGATCACCCTGGACTCGCCGCACAACCGCAACGCCCTGTCCGCTCAGCTCCGCCGGGAGCTCAAGGAGCGCCTGGACGCGGCGACGAACGACGACGCGGTGCGCGTGATCGTCCTCGCCCACACGGGCAAGGTGTTCTGCGCGGGAATGGACCTCAAGGAGTCGCGCTCGGCGGACTCCGATCAGCAGGGAGTCAACGAGTTCCCCGCACTGCTGGAGCAGATCTGGACCAGCCCGAAGCCGGTCGTGGCCAAGGTCGCCGGACCCGCTCGGGCGGGCGGCGTCGGCCTCGTCGCGGCCTGCGACATCGCGGTCGCCGCCGAGACCGCGAGCTTCGCCTTCACCGAGGTCCGCATCGGCGTGGTGCCCGCGGTGATCTCGGTGACCGTGCTCCCCCGGCTCGACGCCCGCCAGGCGCACGAGCTGTTCCTCACCGGCGAGACCTTCGACGGTCGCCGCGCGGCCGAGATCGGCCTGCTCAACTCCGCCGTGCCCGCCGAGGGACTCGACGCGGAGGTCAAGCGCTACACCGACATGCTGGCGCTCGGCGGTCCCCAAGCCCTGGCGGCCACCAAGGCCATGCTCACCAGCCGCCGCCCGGACTCGATGAGCGAGGACTTCGCCGAGATGCTGCAGCTGTCGGCGAAGCACTTCGCGGGCGCGGAAGGCCAGGAGGGCATCGCGTCGTTCGCCGAGAAGCGCAAGCCCCGCTGGGTTCCCGACGCGCTCAGGTGAGGACTGCTCGGTCGCCGTCGCGTGGACGGCGACCGGGAGCAGCCGGTATTAACAGCGGCTGATCACGACCTGGTCAGCACTGCCGTGAAGCGGCGGCCGCACATGGGCCGTTCCGCCGCGTCCCGCAGGACCGAGTTGATGCCGTTGAACGCCTTGGGGTCGTGGTCGGCGAGGTCCTGGAAGCCGGTCCAGATCAGGACGTGCTCCCCCTCGGGCAACCAGGAGAGGTCCGTCAGGCAGTCGAAGAGGGAATCCAGGTTCCGGCCCGCCCACTCGGGGAAGTCCAGGACCGCGGCGATGCCGTCGAGCGTCAAGCGCTTGCTGGTCAGGTCGACGCCGTCGAGGACGTGGGCGGTCGCCCCTCGCCCCTCGGCGGTCTCGACCGCTTCGCGAGCCGTGAGCTCCGCGTTCGGCTGATCACTCACCGGCTGCTCCTTCCGCAACCTGCTTGCCAGTTTCGCTCCGAACATGGCACTCAACCCGCCGTATCCACAACCACGAACGACTCATAGTGATCACCGGTGTAGTACACCTCTTCTTGGCTCCCGGTGACCAGTCGTCGCGCCCCACGGTCCTTCGAACCGGGCGTGGGCACGGTGTACTCGTGGTAGTAACCGGACTTCTGCTTGGGAAGCTCGCCTTCGCGGTTGCCGAACACCGAGCCGTCCTTGCCCGAGTACGGGAACGGCCCGCCCTTGACGATGAGCTTGTAGGTCTTGTCCGCCTCCGGCGGCAGCTGCGAGAGCTGCTTGACCTGCAGTCCGGACTGATCGGCACCGGGAACCTCGGTGCTCGGCGAGTCGGCGACGACGTCCTTGCCGAACCACCCGAGCACGACCAGGGCGACCAGCCCGACCAACGCCGACGAAATGCGCTTGCGCGAGCTCACGCCGTCCTTCTCCTCCGCCTGGTTTCACCCTCGTCGCGACCGACGGGAGTTCCGGTGCCGCGCACGCCGGTGAACTTGGCTTCGACGCCGTCCACCGCGCGGTCGACGACCCGCGCCACTCCCCAGCACAACGGCACCAGCACTGCAAGGACCAGGGCTACCTGCAGGGGGTAGACGAGCTGCACCAACCACAACTCGACGCCGTCGTACCACTCGACCAGCAACTCCAACACAACGCGCAGCGTACGCGCGGCACCACGGCGCTGCGCGCACCCCCGACCCCCGGGCACAGCACCTCCGAGCTCCACAGGTGGGCCGACTGGCTGCTCACCACCGACGCCGAGTTCAACGCGCGGGAGATCGACGTCGACAGCGACGAGGCGCAGCGGCAGGCGCGGATGGTCGCGGAGAGGGGCGAGTACCTGCTCGGCCACTCCGCCGAGCGCCGCCGCGCTCCCCGCCGGGACCTGCTGACCGACCTGGTGCAGGCCGAGGTCGACGGTGCGCGGCCCCTCGGCGCACCGCTGGCGCGGATGGAGGGCAGGATCGCCCTGGACCGCCTGCTCGACCGGTTCCCGGACCTGAGCGCGGACCCGGAGAACCCGCCGAGGTTCATGCGCTCGTTCGACATCAACGGTGTCGACGAGCTCCGGGTCCGCGTCTGAGAGCCTGTTCCTGAACTAGCGAGTGAGGCGCTTGCTGATGGTGTGGATCATGGC
>NZ_BAAGZP010000014.1:0-195589 GCF_054778355.1 Saccharopolyspora tripterygii
CGGCTTCGCCGTACAGCGCCGACGTGGCGTTGGCCTGCGCCGCGAACTCCTCGGACGGCGGGAATGTCCTGCTCTCCGTCAGCAGGTTGTCGAGTGTGTTGCTCTGCCCGTCGGGCTGGCTCATTACCCAGAACCTCCCTGGTGATGTGAATGCAGTGCTAGAGGAACCGTAGTGCGATCTCGCTCACTGCAACAGAGGTTTTGCTTGATTGGTTCAGACCAATCGGTCGCAACGGACGGGAATCATTTCGTCACCCTCCGGTTCCGCAATGGCTTCAGCGCGTTGCGCAGCGGCAACGCTGAGTTCAACGCGTGCAACGTGGTCGCAACTGTGGCACAACTCGCACGCAGGCCGCGCGCCGGGGTTTCGGGTGTCGGCCGGTAGCGTCTGCACCCGTGAACGACAAGCCATCGCTGGCACCGCTGCTGGAACTGGACGGGGTCACCGACGCGGTGGACGCCGCGCGCGCCGCCATCGACGAGGTGCACCGGCACCCCGCCAACCGCCGCGGTTGGCCGGCCACCGCGGCCGAAGCGTCCGTTCGCGCGGCCCGCGCCTCGGCCGCGGTCGCGGGCGGTGCCACCGAGATCCCCGAGTCCGGTGAGGTCAGCGACCCGCTGCTGGCCGGTTCGCTGCGCGTCGCCGAAGGCATGGGCACCTTGCTGCCGACCTGGCAACGCGCGCCCCGGCAAGCGCTGGCCCGGATGCACCTGCTCGCCGCCAGCGACCTCGTCGAGGACAGCGAACAGCTGGGCCGCCCGCAGGCCGACCCGGTGATCACCGAACGGCTGGACCTGCTCAGCGAGATCATCACCGAGCCCAAGGCGCACGGCGCCGGACCGGTGCTGGCCGCCGTGGTGCACGGCGAGCTGCTCGCGCTGACGCCGTTCGGGCACGCCGACGGGGTCATCGCCCGCGCCGCCGCGCGGCTCGCGGTCATCGGCAGCGGACTGGACCCCAAGGGCCTCGTCGTGCCGGAGGTCGCTTACTTCCGCAGGCAGGAGGACTACGCCGAGCGCGCGCTGGGCTTCGCCACCGGCGACCCGGACGCGATCGCCTCCTGGATCGTCTACTGCTGCTCCGCGCTGGAAGCGGGGGCCAGCGAGGCGGCCTCGATCGCCGACGCGGTCCAGGAGGGGTGACGGTGAAGAAGGTCCTGATCGACTGCGATCCCGGTATCGACGACGCGCTGGCGCTCGCGCTCGCGCACGGCGATCCGCGGCTGGACGTCGTGGGCATCACCGCCGTCGGCGGCAACGTGCCGCTGGAGTTCACCACCGAGAACTCGCTGCGGCTGCGGGACTACTTCGGGATGACCGCGCCCGTCGCGCGCGGTGCCGGGCGGCCGCTGGTGCGCGCGGGCATCGACGCCGGGCACGTGCACGGCGTGATGGGCCTGGGCGAGGTCGTGCTGCCCGAGTCGGCGGCCGAACTGGACCGGCGCCACGCCGTGGACCTGATCATCGACGAGCTGTCCGCGGCGCCGGGCGAGATCAGCCTGGTCGCGACCGGTCCGCTGACCAACATCGCGCTCGCCGTGCGCAAGGAACCGCGGATCGTCGAGTGGGCGGCCGAGTTCGTGATCATGGGCGGCGCCCACACGCGCGGCAACCGGACCCCGGCCGCCGAGTTCAACATCATGGCCGACCCCGAGGCCGCCGCGGTGGTCTTCGACGCCGGCTGGACGACCGTCATGGTCGGTCTCGACCTGACCCACCAGGCCCGCGCGAACGCCGAGGTCCGCACCCGGTTCAGCGAACTCGGGCGGCTGGAGTCCGAGCTGCTCACGCCGTGCCTGGACTTCTACGGTCAGCACCCCGACTACCGGGAGCTCGGTCCGGCGATCCACGACGCCTGCGCGGTCGCCTACCTGATCGACCCGACGTTGATGAACGCCGTTCCGGCACGCGTCGACGTCGAGACGCAGGGCCGCTTCACCTCGGGGATGACGGTCACGGACTTCGACGGGCCTGCCGAGCAGCGCAACGCGCTGGTCCCGACCGTCCTCGACCGGGAGCGCTTCTGGGATCTGATGACCGAGGCGTTCCGGGTGGTCGCCGCGTCACTGGCGTGACTGGCGGGCGCGGTCCGACGGACGAAGCACGGCTTGTGTGGGGGTGGGGAAGTTCTCATGAAAACTTCCCCCACCCCCACACAAGCCCGGTGAGGTGGGGGCGGCGACCCCACCCCGGGAGATCAGGACTGCAGGGCGCGCAGCGCGTCCCGGACCTGCCCGTCGGCCACCGCGAGGGCCGCTGCCGACCGCTCGACGTCGGCGCCGGAGAGCAGGTGGACCAGGGCGGTCTTGAGGTCGTCGCCCGCCGCGGTGAGCGCCTCGCCGCACGCGTCCTCGGAGGCGCCGGTGGCCTCCTGGAGGATGTTGATCGTGCGTCCCCGCAGCTTGGCGTTGGTGGCGAGCATGCTGACCATGAAGTTCGAGTAGACCCGGCCGAGCTTGATCATCACCGCGGTCGAGAACGACGTGAGCACCAGCTTCTGCGCGGTGCCCGCCTTCATCCGGGTCGAACCGCTGATCGGTTCCGGTCCGGTGTCGGCCGCGATGATCACGTCGGCGGGGACCTCTCCCGGGTCCGGGTTGGAGGTCAGCAGTGCCGTGCTGGCGCCGATCTCCTTGGCCGCGGCGAGCGCCGAGACCACGTACGGGGTGCGGCCGGAAGCGGCCAGGCCGAACACGAAGTCCTTGTCCGAGCCCTGCGCGCGGATCTCGCGGGCACCGGCGTCCTCGTCGTCCTCGGCGTTCTCCACGGCCTGCTGGTAGGCCTCGGGCCCGCCGGCCTGGTGCGCGATGAACCAGTCCGCCGGGGCGTTGAAGGTCGGGATCAGCTCGGCGGCGTCGAGCACGGCCAGCCTGCCGGAGGTGCCGGCGCCGATGTAGTGCACCCGCCCACCGGAGCGCAGTGCCGTCACCGCGAGGTCGACCGCCGTGGCCAGTTCGGGCAGCACGCGGCCGACGGCTTCGGGCACGGTGCGGTCCTCGCTGTTGAACAGCTGCAGGATGTCCAGCGTGGGCAGCAGATCGATGTCGCGGGTGGCGGGGTTGGTCTGCTCGGTCGGCGAAGCGACGCGGATCGCGTGATCCCGGCTCATTCATGCCTCCTGTTCGGTTGTTTCGAGGCCGGCCGTGGCGCGAGTATCACGCCTCTTTGTGCCGACGCCGATCGGGGCGACTGCCGAGGCGATGTCCGGAGACCGCCTCGCGCGTCGCTTCCAGCGCCGTTTTGGTCTGCTCCAGGTGGCGCTGGGCGACACCGATGAACAAGCAGTCGATCACGGTCAGCTGTCCGATCCGGCTGGCCATCGCGCCGGATCGGTAGGTCGTCTCGCGCACGGCGGTGGTCAGCACGTGGTCGGTGACCTCGGTGATCGGGGAGCGCGCGAAGTTGGTGATCGCTCCGGTCGTGGCGCCGTGCCGCTTGGCCTCGCGCAGCGCCTCGACGGTCTCCGAGGTGGCGCCGGTGTGCGAGATGCCGATCGCGACGTCGCCGGGTTCGAGGACGGCCGCCGAGGTCAGCGCGTTGTGCGTGTCCGACCAGGCGAAGCTGACGAGCCCGATCCGGTGCAGCTTCTGCTGCAGGTCGAGCGCGACGAAGGCGCTGGCCCCGACGCCGTAGACGTCGATGCGCCGAGCGGTGGCGACCGCGTCGACCAGCGCGTTCAGCGATGCCGGGTCGATCTGGCCCGCGGTCTCCTCGACCGCCTTGGCATCGGCGTAGCCGACCTTGGAGATGATCTGCGCGATGCCGTCGTCCGGGCCGATGTCGCCGCCCAGCTCCCGGTCGCGGGTCGACGTGCGCGCGGTGTCGGCGGCCAGGGCGATGCGCAGGTCCGGGTATCCGCCGACGCCGATCGCCTTGCAGAAGCGGGTGACGGTGGTTTCACTGGTGCCCGCGGCCTCGGCGACCTCGGTGATGCTGCGGCGCGAGATCGAGGCCGGGTCGGCGAGCACGATGTTGGCCACGCGCTGCTCGGCTCGCGCGAGCCCCGGCAGCAGCGAGCGAATCTTGACGAGGGGACTGCCCTCGCTAGATTCAGCGGAAATTTGCGAAGTGGCCATGTGGGAAACTTACTAACCGTTTCTCGTGCAGGTCAATGTATCTCTTGCGGGTTCGTCGGGTAGACGGGATGCGCCCGTGTCCAGGTTGCATCCGGGAGCAGCGGATCGGCGAGGACCAACTACCCGGTCGTTCCCCTCGACATGTACACGTTTCCGGAGGGTGCCCGCGGTTCGCCGACCCCATCTGGCCGAAACGCGCCGCACCGATGTCCGAAACCCCCCAGCGTGGGTGCGCACCTCACCAGGTCCCAGTTTTAGTCCAAACCGAGCCATGATCATGTCCGAAATGTCGGCTCAGTTCGGACTAAAACTGGGACTTCGAGGGCTGCCGCCGGAGACCTGCCCCGGTCAGCGGGGGGTGGGGGTCCAGCCGTCGAGGTGGAGCTGGGTGGAGTCGCGCTCGGAGTCCAGGAGGGTGCGGTCGCCGTCGGTGGCCTTGAGGCCGTCGAGGTTGATCCCTCGGCCCTCGTACTGGGCGTCGTTGGTGTAGCGCCAGCGCAGCTGGACCTTCTTGCCCGGCTCGGCGGGAACCTCGCCGCCGACCTTCCACCAGGCCCGGTGCCCGGAACCGGCCAGCCCGTTCTGCGGGCCCTCGGGCGCACCGGGACCGGACGCCGTCAGCGGCACCGGCCGCCAGGTGACCCCGTCCGCGCTGGACTCGACGGTGAGCGCGTCGGCGCCGTCGGCGTCGCGCTGCGTGTCGACGAACGCGTCGAAGGACACCTCCAGCGGCCCGCCCGCCGGCCCCAGCGGCTCGGTGGTCAGCGTCGCGGTCTGCGGCGCGTGGAACGACGCGCGCCCGTGGCGCGGGAACACCGCCAGCGCGCGGGCCATGCCCTGCGCGAGCGTCTGGCGGGCGCGGTTGTTGGAACCCCACTCGCGCGACGGGTGCACGCGGTTGGTCAGCAGCACCGCCACCGACCGCGATGTCGGGTCGATGACCAGCGAGGTTCCCGTGTAGCCGGTGTGCCCGGCGGTGCGCGGGGCGCTGAGCCCCGCCATGTACCAGCGTTGGTCGAGTTCGAAGCCGAGACCGTGCGAGTTGCCCGGGAACTCGGTGTTGAAGTCGGTCAGCATCTTGCCGACCGTGCGCTCGGAGAGGATTCGCGTGCCGTCGTAGGAGCCGCCGTTGAGCAACGTCTGCCCGAGCTTCGCCAGGTCGTCGGCGGTCGAGAAGACCCCGGCCTGACCGGCGACACCGCCCAGGGACCAGGCGTTCTCGTCGTGCACCTGGCCGCGCACCATGCCGCGCGGCGGGTCGGTCTGGAACTCGGTGGCCGCGATGCGGTGGCGCTCGGACTCCGGCGGGTTGTAACCGGTGTCCTCCATGCCCAGCGGCTTGGTGATCCACTCGCCCACGACCTGGTCGAGCGGGTGCCCGGTGACGCGCTCGACGAGCACGCCGAGGGTGATCATGTTCGGGTCGGAGTACTCGTAGTGGGTGCCCGGCGGGTGTTCGGGGGTCAGGTTCATGACCGACGGGATCCGCTGCTCCGGCGGGACCTTCCACAGCTGCACCTCGGCCTGCAGCCCGGAGGTGTGGGTGAGCAGCTGCTCGACGGTGATGTCCTGCTTGCCGTTGACGGCGAACTCCGGCAGGTGCTTCGCGACCGGATCGCTGAGCGAGATCGTGCCGTCGTCGACGAGCTGCAGCGCGGTGATCGAGGTGAACAGCTTGCTGATCGAGGCGACGTCGAAGATCGTGTCCGTGCGCATCGGTTCTTGGTCCTGCGCGGGCAGCTCGGTGCCCTTCTCGTCGGAGTAGCGCAGTTCCTTGCCCGCGGCGGTGCGGCTGACCACGACGCCGTCGTGCGCGAGCAGGCCCACCGCTCCGCCGTACATCGGGTGGTCCAGGTCAGGCGTCTTCTCGGTCCAGGCCGCGAGCTGCCGCCACGCGTCGTCGATCGGCTTCGGGTCGAGCCCGATGCCCGAGGGCGTGCCGTCCTGCAGCAGCGTCTGGGCGGGTGCGAAGCCGTCCTGCGGGCGGTCGAAGTGCCCGCCCGCCCGTCCTGGTGCCGCGACGGCTGATCCGCTCAGCGCGGTCAGCGACAGCAGCGCCACGGCCGCGAGTGCGGTCTTGCCCATCGAAGCCCCCTCAGCGGTACAGCAGGTAAGGATCGCGCTGGCGGCGGAAGTCGACGACGTCCTGCCGCCAGGAATCGGTGATCTCGCCGACGCCGGCGCCCGCGTCCACCATGCCGCGCAGCCGGTCGGAGCCGGACAACTTGTCGACCATTCCATCGTCGCGCCAGGAGAAGACCTGAGGATAGAGCCGTCGGGCTGTGACCAACATCGCAACCGCGGCGCCGATCGGGTCGAGATCGCCGGTCCGGTGCACTTGCACGCCACCGCAGGGCTGCTTCTCGTGCTTGCCGAAGGTCGGGACGAAGTAGGTCTCGCGGAAGCGCACGCCGTCGAGCTCGAGCTCGTTGAGCTCCTCGGCCCACTTCCAGTCGATGCCGGGCGCCCCGATGATCTCGAACGGCCGGGTCGTGCCGCGTCCTTCGGACAGCGTCGTGCCCTCGAACAGCCCGGTCCCGGGGTACACCGCAGCGGTGTCCGGGGTCGGCATGTTGGGGCTCGGTGGGACCCACGGCAGGCCGGTGTCGGCGGTGCGACCCTGCCAGCCCTCGACCCGGATCACGTTGAGGTCCGGCAGCGGCGCGGGGAGGTGGATGCGGTCGAACATCCGCGCCAGCTCGCCGACCGTCATGCCGTGCTGCTGCACGATCGGCAGCTCGCCGACCCCGGAGGCGAACGCGGGGTCGAGCTTCGGACCGGCGACCAGCGGGCCGACCGGGTTCGGCCGGTCCAGCACGGTGAATCCCAGTCCGAGCTGCTGCGCGGCCTGCATCGCCGTGTACATCGTCCAGATGTAGGTGTAGAAGCGGACGCCGACGTCGGCGATGTCGAAGACGACGCGCTCGACACCGGCCTTGCGGAACAGTTCGGCGAGCTTGGTGGCGTCGAGGCCGTAGGCGTCGTAGACCGGGATGCCGGTGCGCGGATCGCGGAAGTCGCCCTCCGACCCACCGGCCTGCGAGGTTCCGCGGAACCCGTGCTCGGGCCCGAACACCGCGGCGATGTCGACCTTGCCGCCGGCGTGCATCACGTCCACCAGGTGGTCCAGCGAGGACAGCACGCCGGTGGGGTTGGTGACGATGCCGAGCTTGTGGCCGGCGAGATCGGAGAACTCCCGCCCCGCCAGCACGTCCGCGCCGGTGCGCACCTGACCGGACGCGACCTGCTGCGCCGGTTTGGTCGCGCAGGCCGCGGTCGAGGCGACGCCGACGGCGGGGACCGCCAGCGCAGAGGCGGTGAGGAAGCGCCGCCTGCCGATTCCACTCATGTCGTTCACCGGGCCAGACCGAATCCGAAGGGGTACCTGTCGGTTCCAGGCTTACCAGGCTCGGGCACCGGGACGGGCAGCTTCCCGGCAGGTGCGGCCTCGCCGAACAGGACCTTGGCCACCGATTCCATCGCGACCGGCTTGTCGGAGTAGCTGGCGATCCAGGCGGGCACGTCGACGTGCGCGGCGTCGTAGGGATCGCGCACGGCGACCGCCACGACCGGCTTGCCGGTCTGCTGCAGCGCGCGCACCAGGTCCAGCTGCCCGGCGTTGTCCGGGTTCCACGCTGCGCTGGTGAGCACCACGGCGACGTCGTGGGCCTTGGCCTGCTCGACGGCCTGGCCAATCTGCTCGGGGGTCGGCTTGGTGCCGGTGGCCAGAGCGGAGCTCTGCGGCCCGCGCGCCCGGATCGAACCGGACAGCGCCTCGGTGCCGCCTTCGCTCGCGCCCGTCACGAAGACCTTGCCCGGCGCCTTCAGCGGCAGCGCGGCGCCGTCGTTGCGCAGCAACGTCGTGGTGCGGTCGGTGATCCGCTGGGCGTCGGCGAGGTGCTCCGGGGTGCCGACCAGCGAGTCCACCTTGGACACGTCGACGAACGGGTTGGCCAGCACGCCGCGGTTCTCCTTGAGCTTGAGCACCCGCGAGACGCTCTCGTCGATGCGCTGCTCGGTGAGCCGCCCGTCGCGGACCGCCGCCAGCACGCCGTCGATGGCGGCCTGCAGGTTCTGCGGCATCAGCATCACGTCGGCGCCCGCTTGCAACGCCAGGACCGGGATCTCGGAGTCGGGGTGCTGCTGGCGCACGCCCTCCATCTGCAGCGAGTCGGTGAACACCACGCCCTGGTAGCCGAGCTCCTGGCGCAGCATGCCGGTGAGCACGTTCGGCGCCAGCGTGGCCGGTTGCCCGGAGTCGTCGAGCTTGGGGACCACGATGTGCCCGCTCATCACGGAGTCGGCGCCCGCGGCGATGGCCTCCTGGAACGGCGGGGCGTCCAGCTGCTCCCACTGCTGCCGGTCGTGCTCGATGACCGGCAGCGCGGTGTGGCTGTCGGTGTTGGTGTCGCCGTGACCGGGGAAGTGCTTGACCGAGGCGGCAACGCCTTCACCGGGGGCTTGCGCGTCCTCGTAACCGCGCACCTGCGCGGCGGTGAACTGGGCGGCCAGCGCGGGATCGGAGGAGAAGGAGCGGACGCCGATCACCGGGTTGGCCGGGTTGACGTTGACGTCACCGCTCGGCGCGAAGTTCATGTTCAGGCCGATGGCGCGCAGCTCCTGGCCGGTGATGGCGGCCGCCCGCTCCGCGTCCTGCGGGGTGCGGCCGGCGCCGAGCGCCATGCTGCCGGGCAGCTGGGTGAGCGTTTCGGTGATCCGGGTGACCTGGCCCTGCTCCTGGTCGGTGGAGATCAGCAGCGGCACCTGCGCGCCCGAGCCGGTCGCGGCGGTCTGCAGGCCGTTGGACAGCTCGGCGATCTGCTTCGGCTCGTAGAGGCTGTTGGACCAGGTGAAGTGGATGATCCCGCCGAGGTGGTACTTCTGCACCACCTGCGCCGGGGTGTCGACGCCGAACTCCTCCTGGTTGACCGGGTCCGCGGTGTCGGCGGTGCGGCCGTAGGCGTAGGTGACGAACAGCTGCCCGACCTTCTCCTCCAGGGTCATGTCCCGGAGCAGCTCATCGGCCGTCTGCGCTCGCGGCTCGAAGGCGCTCCCGGTGGTCGTCAGCGCCGCGGCCCCCACGGCCAGCGCGCTCAAAGCGACGACGGCGCGCCTGGTTCGGGTCTTCAGGGCCACGTCGGCCTCCCTGCGAGGATCTGCAAAAGCGGAAACTGTTCACCACAAAGCACTCGAAGCAGGAAATTACTCACCGAAAATCGGAAGGTCAACGCTCCGGATCGGTCCGGTTGCGGGATTTTCGCGGTGATCTCGAAGCCGGTGCTCGGTGGCCGCGCAGTTCGGTGATCCGGGATTCCGTCGGCCGCACGCAAAAGAGCGGCGCCCGTGCCGGGCGCCGCCCCCTCGCGCGAGTTCCTGGGTTACCAAGCGTGCTGTTTCGTCGTAACTTTCGGGCTAGGCGTCCGGCGTCCCGCTACGCAACCCTGTGCACGACAGCCTTATCTGCGGCGACGCGTGGGTGCTCCAGTTCTCGCGCGCGGAGCCTGGGAGGGGTGGACGTTACTTCTCCTCCGTAACGTCCCTGGCCAATCAGGGTCCGCACTTCCATTTGTAGACGGTGATGAGCGTCACTGCAAGGGTCCTTCAGGGCGAACCGAGCGTGACGCGACCGGCGGTTTCGGTCACCGTCGGCGACGCCAGGCGCGCACGCCCCACCAGGTGGCACCGGCGGCCGCGACGGCGCCGAGCCCGACTCCCGCGGCGGTGACCGCGGCGCGCGACGGGGTGGGGATGCGGGCGCGCAGCGAGACGGGGTGCTCGAAGGCCAGCGAGGGCCAACCGCGCTGCACCGCTTCCTTGCGCAGGCCCCGGTCCGGGTTGATGACGGTGGGGTGCCCGACGGTTTCGAGCAGCGGCATGTCGGTGACCGAGTCGGAGTAGGCGTAGGACTCACCGAGGTCGTAGTCGTGCTCGTCGGCGAGCTCGCGGGCGGCGACCGCCTTGTTCTCCGCGGAGCAGTAGAAGTCGACCTCGCCGGTGTAGCGGCCTTCGGAGACGATCATGCGGGTCCCCGACCAGTGGTCGGCGCCGAGGAGCTTGGCGATCGGCGCGACGACCTCCTGCCCGGAAGCGGAGAGCACGACGATCTCGTGGCCCTGGTCCTGGTGGTCGGCGATGAGCTGGGTGGCTTCCTTGTAGACCAGCGGGTCGACGATGTCGTGGAGGGTCTCCTCGACGATCGCGTTGACCTGCTCGACGTCCCAGCCGGTGCACAGCGAGGTGATGTGCGCGCGCATCCGGTCCATCTGGTCGGCGTCGGCCCCGGCCAGCATGAAGACGAACTGGGCGTAGGCGCTCTTGAGCACCGCTCTGCGGTTGATCAGCCCTTCCTGGAAGAACGGGCGGCTGAAGGCGAGCGTGCTCGACTTGGCGATGATGGTCTTGTCCAGGTCGAAGAACGCGGCCACGCGGCGTCCGGAAGCGGTGGCGGGGTTCGCGGGCTCAGTCACGACGACAGCATACGAGCCGTGCCGTCGCGGTAATTCGAGACCGGTTTCGAGCTGCTCGCGGGGACTCGGTCCGTTTCTTCCGGTAGGTGCTGAGGAAAGAGCGATTTTTCACACACCGTGTGGCTGCCGGAAGGTTGCCCGCCGCCCGGGATGGATTTTCTGCCACGAATGAATGGATTTGACCAAGTTATCGGGCACTGAGAGCAAAGCCGTTCCCTCAAATGGACGGGAGGCATTAGTAGGGATCTGAGGGATACAGTGTGGGGAGTCCGGCAAGCCCGGACCAGTTCAGCTCGACCCCCCGGAGCTGAACTACGACGACCCCCGCCCCTCCCCCCTGGCGGGGGTCGTCTTGTACTCGGATGCTGCCACGCTCGCGAAGTTCGTGCTCGCGCAACTTCTCCGTTCGCGCTGAATGTGAATTCCGTTCATTTATTTCTGCGGATCCAGCACAACCCTTTCGGGTCCCGCGAGTTATCCACAGCGACCGGGTTCATCCACAGATTTCAGAAATCGCTTGGCAGGCGGCAGGTCGTCGGCCCACTTTGGATGACGAGCGGCCATTCGCGGTACGACGCTCCCTCTTCCGGTTGAAGCGGAAGAGGTCATTTCTCCGAAAAATCCTGATCCAGGGAGCTCGTCATGCCCGTCGCAGCTCGCACGCCCGCTCCGGAGACCACCCGCCCGCTGCTGGTGGTGCGCGACTCCGAACTGGCCGAGGAGGTCTCGCGGCTCGCCGCCGCTTCCGGTGGTGCGCTCGAACGCGCGCCACGACTGCTGGCCGCGGCGTGGCGGACCGCCCCGCTGGTCCTGCTCGACGAGACCACCGCGGCGGCCTGCGCCGCGCACGGACTGCCACGCCGACGAGGTGTCGCGCTGGTCTGCCGGACGACGGGCGAGCGGTTGTGGCGGACCGCCTTCGACGTCGGTGCCGAGCGGGTGCTGAGGCTGCCCGCCGACGAGCACGAGCTGATCGAGCTGCTGGCCGACGCGGCCGACGCCCCGGTCGGCGAGGGTCGCGTCCTGGCGGTGCTCGGCGGGTGCGGTGGCGCGGGAGCCTCGGCGCTGGCCACCGCGGTCTCGGTGGTCGCCGCCCGCTCCGGCGGCCGGTCGTTGCTCGTCGACTGCGACCCGCTCGGCGGCGGCCTGGACCTGGCGGTCGGGATGGAAGGTGAGGAAGGGCTGCGCTGGTCCGGGCTGTCGGTCGGCACCGGACGGCTCGGCGCCGGCGCGTTGCGCGCAGCGCTGCCGAAGCGGCGCATCGGAACGGGAGAGCTCGCCGTGCTCGCCTGCGACCGGGACCGGCCGTCGAGCGGCCTGACCCCGGACGGGGTGCGCGCGGTGCTCGGAGCCGGTCGCCGTTCCGGGGCGACCGTGGCGTGCGACCTGCCGCGGTGCCCGGCACCCGGCGACCCGGACGAGCCGGTGCTCGGCGAGGCCGAGCTGGCGGTCGTCGTCGTGCCCGCCGAGGTGCGGGCCTGCGCGGCGGCGGCCCGGGTGGTCGCCGAGGTGACCGAACGCGCGGGCTGTCCCGTGCGATTGGTCGTGCGCGGTCCGGCCCCGGGCGGCTTGCGGCGTGGCGACGTCGCGCGGGCAGCGGGTGCACCGGTGCTCGCCGCGATGCGACCACAACCGCGGCTGGCCGCTGCCGCCGATCGCGGCGATTTCGTCTCCGCGGTGAACCGGCGAGCCCCGCTGGCCGTCGCGGCGGGTGCGGTGCTGGCCGAGCTCGCCGCCGCGGAGCCACCGGGCTCTCGCTGATCTCCCGCTGATCCGAGGCCGATCCGCTCGATCGGCCGTGCCGTCCTGCGATTTTCCGGTGGGAAGGGAGTGTTCGTCATGTCCGTGGATCGGGAGCTGCTGTCCCGGGTGCGCACCCGTCTGGTGGCGGGCGGCGCGTCGCTGAGCCCGGCTTCGGTCGCCGAGGCGGTCCGCGCCGAATCCGGTGGCCTGGTCGCCGATGCCGACGTGCTCGCCGCGCTGCGGGTGGTGCAGCAGGAGTTCTCCGGCGCCGGAGTGCTCGAACCGCTGCTGGACGACCCGGCGAGCTGCGACGTGCTGGTCACCGCACCGGAGAAGGTGTGGGTCGACCGAGGCGACGGGCTCCGGCCCGCACCGGTGCGCTTCGCCGACGAGGACTCCGTGCGCCTGCTGGCGCAGCGCCTGGCGATGTCCACCGGGAGGCGGCTCGACGACGCGCAGCCGTGGGTGGACGCCTGGATGCCCCAGCGCGGCTCACGCGCCGTTCGGTTGCACGCGGTGCTGCCGCCGGTCGCCGGCGACGGGACCTGCATCTCGCTGCGGGTGCTGCGCCCGGCCGCGCACGACCTGGTGGCGCTGCAGCGGGCGGGCACCTTCGACGAGCGGATCTCCGCGGTGCTGCGGGAGGTCGTGGCGCGCAGGCTCGCCTTCCTGGTCACCGGTGGCACCGGCAGCGGCAAGACGACGCTGCTGGCGGCGATGCTCGGCGAGGTCCCGGACAGCGAGCGGATCGTCTGCGTCGAGGAGGCCGCCGAGCTGCGTCCCCGCCATCCGCACGTGGTGCGGCTGCTGACCCGGCCGCCGAACGTGGAGGGCGCGGGCGAGATCGGCGTGCGCGACCTGGTGCGCCAAGCCCTCCGGATGCGGCCCGATCGTCTGGTGGTCGGTGAGGTGCGCGGTGCCGAGGTGCGCGAGCTGCTCGCCGCGCTCAACACCGGTCACGACGGAGGCGGCGGCACCCTGCACGCGAACTCCCCGCGCGAGGTGCCCGCCCGGGTCGAGGCGCTGGCCGCGCTGGGCGGACTGTCCCGCGAGGCGCTGCACAGCCAGCTCGCCGCGGCCGTGCAGGTCGTGCTGCAGGTGCACCGAAGACGGCTGGTGGGCATCGGCGTGCTGCGCCGGGAGGGAGATCAGGTGGCCGTTCGGCCCGCTTGGGAACGCGAAACCGGGTGGGAGATCGGCCGCGACGAACTGGCTTCGCTGCTGGAGTCCCGGGGAGGTGCGTTGCCGTGCTGATCGCGAGTGCGCTGCTGGCCGGCTGCGGACTGCTGTGCTGGCCGCCCGACACCAGCCGCCACCGGCTCCCGGCCGCCGCGCACCGGACGCGGACGCGGCTGCCGAAGCCGAAGCGCCTGCTACCGGTGGGATTCGGGGTCGTGGGCCTTGTCCTCGCAGGCCCGGCGGGCATGGGCGCGGCGGCCGCGCTGGCCCTGCTGGCGGGGCGGCACCTGCGCGAACGCCGCGACGAGCAGCGGGAGATCGCGCTGGACGAGGAGTTCGCCGAGGCGGTGCGGCTGCTGGTGGCGCAACTGCGCGCCGGAGCGCACCCGGCGGACGCCGCCGTGGGCGCGGCGGCCGAAGCAGGTCCCGGCGTCGCCGGCCTCTTCCGCGACCTGGCGGCCACCGCCCGCCTCGGCGGTGACGTGTCCGCGCTGGCCGGGCGACCACGCGCGCCGGTGGAACGGCTGACCCGGGCCTGGGTGCTGGCCGAACGGCACGGCGTGGGGCTGGCGGAACTGCTGGACTGCCTGCGTCGCGACGTCGAGAGGCGCACCGCCTTCCGCCGCGAGGTGGCCGCGAAGATGGCCGGCCCGCGAGCCACCGCGGGAGTGCTCACCGGGTTGCCGTTGCTGGGACTGGGTTTCGGCCAGGCCGCCGGAGCGTCTCCGCTCGCGGTGTTCGGCAGCGGCCCGGCCGGTCAGCTGCTGTTGATCATCGGCGTCGCGCTGCTGATCGCCGGGGTGCTGTGGAGCTCGCGGCTGACGAGGTCGGTGATCGCGTCGTGAACCAGGTGTTCGCGCTGCTGATCGCAGCGGTGGCAGTGCTGCTGGTCCCGGTCGCCTCGGCCAGGCATCGGCTCGACCGGCCACGCCCGCGCGCACCGGCGAGACCGCGCGCGCAGCCCGACGAGCGCACCGACCCGCTGGTGCTCGCCGCCGGGTGGGACCTCCTGGCGGTGGGGATGCGGGCGGGCCTGCCGGTGCCGGTGATCGTGCGCGCGGTGGCCGTCGAGGTCGGCGGTACGGCGCGGCGGACCTTGCACGAGGTCGCCGATCACCTCGCCCTCGGCTCCGACCCGGCCGCCGGGTGGGAACCGGCTTTGCGCGACCCCGACACGGCCGAGCTCGCCCGCGCCGCCAGGAGGACCGCGCGGACCGGGAGCGCGCTCGCCGAGGTGGCGATCGAGCTCGCCGATCGCGCGCGGTCCCGGAGCTCCGAGCTCGCGGAGGCACGCGCCCAACGCGGTGCCGTGTGGATCTCGGCGCCGCTCGGGATGTGCTTCCTGCCCGCGTTCTTGTGCCTGGGAGTGCTGCCGGTCGTGCTCGGCATGGTCGACCGGCTCCCGATCAATCCACTGTAGACGGAGGAGATGACGATGCTGGACTTCACCCGGCGGCTGCGTGCCGCCCTGACCGGCGACGAGGGCATGTCCACGGCCGAGTACGCCGTCGGCACGCTCGCGGCCGTCGCTTTCGCCACCACGCTCTACGCGGTGGCCACCAGCGGCTCGGTCGAGGAAGCGCTGACCGGGATCATCCAGCGAGGGCTGCAGGGTGCCGGGACGTGAACGACCGGGGTTCGGTGACCGTGGAGGCGGCGCTGGGCATCTGCTCGCTGGTGGTGGTCTTCGGACTCCTGATGGTGGGAGCGGCGGCGGTGCTCGGGCAGGTGCGCTGCCAGGACGCCGCCGTCGAAGCCGCTCGACTGCTCGCCCGGGGCGACGCGCACCGGGCGGAGCAGGCGGTGCGCGCCATCGCCCCGGCCGGCGCGCACTACGCCCACGCGATCAGCGGCGACCAGGTCGAGGTGCTGGTGAGCGCGCACTGGTCGCGCGCCGACGCCGTCGCGATCCTCGAACCGGGGGAGGCGGGATGACCGACCGCGGTTCGGCTACGGTGCTCGCCGCGGTCCTGTCGCTGGTCGTGCTGGTGCTGCTGTGGGGACTCGTGCAGCTCGGCGCCGCGACCGCGAGCAGGCATCGCGCCGAGGGCGCGGCGGACCTCGCGGCGCTGGCCGCTGCGGCTCACGTGATCGGTGGACCCGAACACGCCTGCGCGCAGGCCGGACGGGTGATCAGCGGGATGCGAGCACGCCTGGTCAGCTGCACCCTGACTGGCCGGGAAGCTCGTGTCGAGGTGCTCGGGTCGCTGCCCGGCCCGCTGTCCGGGTGGCAACCACCCAGCGCACGGGCCCGGGCTGGACCGGCCCCCGGCTGAGCCGCACGTATCACGTGGGCAGTACGACGAGCGGTCGGCGAGCGGTCCGGTCGGCAGTGGAGCGGTCGCTGGAGCGCCATCGGCGCTGTTCTCGATCTTTCGGCGCGCGTGTTCGGGCTTTCACGTTCATCGCCGCCGAACGACCGGTCGTCGCAGCGGGTCTGTACGCACCGGTGCCCGATGACGTTTCTTTGAATGTGTGAGCGGCGAGCCGAGGTTCGCCACGAACCGAGGTCCACCCGACAAGGAGGTCGGGGGATCGGCCGGAACCCCGAAATCCGGCCGGTCGACCTCAGGGCCACGAGACCGCTCACCGCTGAACAAGGAGGCGGAGCACATGCAATGGTCTGCGGAGAGGTGGCAGAGCGCCTTCCGCGGCGTCCCGGCCCACCCGGCCGGGCTGACCAGCAGCCGGATCGACCTGCGAGTGCAGGCAATCGACTTCGCGTCGCGTGGTTGGTCGGTGTTGCCCGGAACCTTCCCCCGAGATGGCGAGTGGCTCGGCCGCCGCGACAGGCAGCTGCACGGCCCGACCCCCGTTCAGGCCGAGTGGCAGGAGCAGCTGGGGGCCGACCTCGCCGAGGTCATGTCCTGGTGGGACGAGCACCCCTACAACCTGCTGCTCGCCACCGGGCTCCAGGCCGACGCCGTCGAGGTGGACGCCGCGCTCGGCAGGCAGGCGGCGAAGGTGCTGCGTGCCGGCGGGTTCCCGGTGCCGATCGTGGCGACCCCGTCCGGCAGCTGGTTCTTCCTGACGACCCCTGGGGGTCAGCTCAACGACGAGCTGGCCGGGCAGAGCGGAATTCGCTTGCACGGCAGGGGGAGTTGGGCTCCGCTGCCGCCGTCGGTCTACTCCGGCGGTGCGGTGCACTGGCGGGTCAAGCCCGAGGTGTGCGCCTGGCGGCTGCCCAGCTCGGAGTTCGTCCAGGACGCGCTCCGGACCGCGCTGGAGATCGATCACCAACCGGATGACGTGGCGGCACTTCTCCCAGCGGGCAGGTGATCCTGTTCGGCCGTGACGCGCCGAACGGTCCGGTTTTCCGCGCCCAGGGCTACCCCGGCCCGGTCGGTCACGAGCTTCCCGCGAGCACCAGCCGTGGATTCAGGTGCTCATCGTGACCGGTCGGGCGGCCCACCCGGACCGCAGGCGCTACCCCGAAGCACGGCCGAGACCGCATCGAGAACAGCCACCGCCCCTGCCTTGTCCAGCGGTTCGTTGCCATTCCCGCACTTTGGCGATTGAACGCAGGACGGGCATCCGGCCGGGCAGTCGCAGGAAGCGATCGCTTCCCGCGTCGCGACCAGCCATGGGACCAATGCGGCAAAACCGCGATCGGCGAATCCGGCCCCTCCCGGATGGCCGTCGTGCACGAACACCGTTGCCTCCCCGGTGTCGGCATGCATAGCGGTTGAGACCCCGCCGATGTCCCATCGATCGCAGGTCGCGAACAGCGGTAGCAGGCCGATCGCCGCGTGCTCGGCGGCATGCAGCGCGCCGGGGATGTGCGCCGGTTCCAGCCCGGCGCCCCCCGGCGCGCTGCCCATCAACAGCTCTTGACCGACCGTGTACCAGACGGCGCGCGTGCGCAGCGTCTGCGCGGGCAGGTCCAGCGGGACCTGGTCCAGCACCTCGCCGGTGGGTCGCTTGCGCAGGTAGCCGACGACCTGGGAGGTCACTTCCACCTCGCCCAGGTTCACCGTGACACCGCCTCCGGTGTCGTAGCTCTCGATGGTGCGCAGCACGGCGATGTCCACGTCGTTGCGCGGCGAGGTGGTCCAGTCGGGGCTTTCCTCGTGCACCAGCGTGATCGCCTCGTCGAGGTCGAGCTCGTCGACCACGAAGGACTCCCCGCGGTGCAGGTACACCGCTCCGGGGTGGACCGTGGAGCACGCCGAATCCGGATCCACCGTGCCGAGCATGCGCCCGGATTCGCCTTCCACGACGGCGATCGGCGGACCTCCGGAGCCGCGGAGCTCGACGGTGCGGTGCGGGCGTTCCCGCGCCGTCCAGAACCACCCGTGCGGACGTCGACGCAGCACCCCGTCGGCGGCCAGCGCCTCGACGGCCCGCTGCGCGGGTGCGCCGCCGAAGATCTCGAACGACTCCTCGGTCAGCGGCAGCTCGGCCGCGGCGCAGGCCAGGTGCGGTTCCAGGACGTAGGGGTTGGCGGGGTCGAGCACGGTCGCCTCGACCGGCCGGGACAGCACGGCGGGCGGGTGGTGCACCAGGTAGGTGTCCAGCGGGTCGTCGCGCGCCACGAAGACGACGAGCGCACCGTCCCCGTCGCGTCCCGCGCGCCCGGCCTGCTGCCAGAACGACGCGAGGGTTCCCGGGTATCCGGCGACCACCACGGCGTCCAGTCCGGAGATGTCCACGCCGAGCTCCAGCGCGTTGGTGGTGGCCACCGCGCGCAGTTCTCCGGTCAGCAGCGAGCGTTCCAGCTCGCGGCGGTCTTCCGGCAGGTATCCACCGCGGTAGGCCGCGACCCGCTGGGGCAGCGATGAGTCCACTTCGGACAGGGAGCGTTGCGCTGCGAGGGCAGCGACTTCGACGCCGCGCCGCGAGCGGATGAACGCCAGCGTGCGGGCGTCCTCGATGACCAGCTCGGTCACGATCCGCGCGGCTTCGGAGCCTGCGTTGCGGCGGACCGGCGCGCCGTTCTCGCCGACGAGGTCGTCCAGCAGCGGTGGTTCCCAGAGGGCGACCGTGCGCGCGCCGCGCGGCGAACCGTCCTCGGTGATCGCCCGGCAGCGCGTCCCGGTCAACCGCTCGGCGAACTCGGCCGGGTCCGACACGGTCGCCGAGGCCAGCACGAACACGGGATCCGAGCCGTAGCGGTGGGCGATCCGCCGGAGCCTGCGCAGCAGCAGCGCGACGTGCGAACCGAAGACGCCCCGGTAGGTGTGGCACTCGTCGATCACGACGTGGGTGAGACGGCGGAAGAACTGCGCCCAGCGCCCGTGCGAGGGCAGCACGCCGAAGTGCAGCATGTCCGGGTTGGTGAAGATCCACCTGCCGTGCTGGCGCACCCAGTCCCGCTCGGCCTGCGGGGTGTCGCCGTCGTAGCTCACCGCGCGGATCTCCGGGAGGTCCAGCTCCGAGATGCTGCGCAGCTGATCGGCGGCCAGGGCTTTGGTGGGGGAGAGGTAGAGCGCGGTGGCCTTGGGGTCGTTGAGCAGCTGCGAGATGACCGGAAGCTGGTAGACCAGCGATTTGCCGGACGCGGTGCCGGTGGCGACGACGACGCTCTCGCCGTCGTGCACCGCCTCGGCGCCCTCGACCTGGTGGATCCACGGCTCGTCCGCGCCGCGCGCTCGCAGCGCCTCCACGAGCCGGGGCGGCGCCCACTTCGGCCAGTCCGCGGTCCGGGCCGGCTTGGCCGGCCGGTGCTCGACGTGCGTCACCGGCGACTCGTCGGCCGGGATCCCGGCCAGGACGCGACCGAGCAGCCGCTGTCCCCTGTCCTCCTCGCCCACGTCGTTCAGCCTTGCACAGCTCTGGTCCGCGCCCGCACAGGTGTTCCCCTCCGCGAGTCGGCTCCGCCGCACGTTCGGGGCAACTTCGGACCGTGTTGTCCGGGTGGGGCCGAGTTCTCGCGGATCGAGGCGCGACACGCCATACCTCATGTCACCCGTTCGGTCCAAATCGAAATATGTCCGATCAGGGGATCAAGTAGGGGTCTGAATCGATCCTTTTGTAACAGATCTGCACGTCGTGACGAGTTGCGTATCACACCGTGAGGTAAGCCACTTGGGGTCTGAATAGACTCCCGATCCACGACGTCGCCACGGACGGCCAGCGAGCGATCACTGGCCGTACCGGGCGGGGCCGCCTACCGCGCATCGGGGCCCGGTAAGAGCGTGCGGGGCCGCTGGTGTGAGAACCGAGCACAACCCAGGAGGACGGATGTCCCTGCTCACCCCGGTCCAGCTCGGCTGGGCCCAGGGCGCTGCACCACCGAGCTCGCAATCCCGGATGGACCTCGCCCAACAAGCCACCGGTATCGAGCTCGCAGGCATCGACTACGCAGTCGTCGGTGTCGTCATGGTCATCGCTCTGGCCGCACTCGGCTTCGGCTACGTCCTGATCAAGGAGGTGCTCGCCGCAGGGCAGGGCACCTCGAAGATGCAGGAGATCGCCAAGGGAGTGCAGGAAGGCGCCTCGGCCTACCTGAACCGGCAGTTCCGCACCTTGGCGATCTTCGCGGTCGTGGTGTTCCTGGTGCTGTTCGCGCTGCCCGCCGAGACCATCGGCGAACGCGTCGGCCGATCGGTGTTCTTCCTGTTCGGCGCCGCGTTCTCGGCCGCCATCGGATACCTCGGCATGTGGCTGTCCACCCGCGCGAACGTGCGCGTGGCCGCTGCGGCCCGGGAGTCCGGCGAGGGTCGCGAGAAGGCGATGCGCGTGGCGTTCCGCACCGGCGGTGTGGTCGGCATGATGACCGTCGGTCTCGGCCTGTTCGGCGCCGCGCTGGTGGTGCTGGTCTACGCGGGCGGAGCTCCTCGCGTGCTGGAGGGCTTCGGCTTCGGCGCCGCGCTGCTGGCGATGTTCATGCGAGTCGGCGGCGGCATCTTCACCAAGGCCGCGGACGTGGGTGCCGACCTGGTCGGCAAGGTCGAGCAGAACATCCCCGAGGACGACCCGCGCAACGCCGCCACCATCGCCGACAACGTCGGTGACAACGTGGGTGACTGCGCGGGCATGGCCGCGGACCTGTTCGAGTCCTACGCGGTGACCCTGGTCGCCTCGCTGATCCTGGGCACCGCCGCCTTCGGCGGGCACGGGCTGCTGTTCCCGCTCATCGTTCCGGCGATCGGCGTGCTCACCGCGGTGGTGGGCGTCTACATCACCAAGGCCCGCACGGGCGAGAGCGCGCTGACCGCGATCAACCGCTCGTTCTACATCTCGGCCGGGATCTCGGCGGTGCTGTGCGCGATCGCCGCGATGCTGTACCTGCCGAGCACGTTCGCGGAGCTCTCCGGCGTGTCGGAGGAGGTGCGCGCCACCCCGGGCAGCCCGGCGCTGATCGCGCTGCTGGCCGTGGTCATCGGCATCCTGCTCGCGGTCGTGATCCTGAAGCTGACCGGCTACTTCACCGCCACCGAGCACCGTCCGGTGCAGGACGTCGGCAAGTCCTCGCTGACCGGCGCCGCCACCGTGATCCTGACCGGTCTGTCGGTCGGGTTCGAGTCCGCCGTCTACACCGGTGCGGTCATCGCGGCTGCCGTGTTCGGGGCGTTCCTGCTGTCCGGTTCGCTGACGGTGTCGCTGTTCGCGATCGCGCTGGCCGGTTGCGGCCTGCTGACCACGGTCGGCGTCATCGTCGCGATGGACACCTTCGGCCCGGTCAGCGACAACGCGCAGGGCATCGCGGAGATGTCCGGCGACGTCGAGGGCGAGGGCGCGAAGATCCTCACCGAGCTGGACGCGGTCGGCAACACCACCAAGGCGATCACCAAGGGCATCGCGATCGCCACGGCGGTGCTGGCGGCGACGGCGCTGTTCGGTTCCTACACCGACGCCATCGGCGCCGCGCTGAGCGACGTGGCGGGTGCGCTCGCGTCGGAGGAGTACTTCGTCTACGCGCCGAACGTCCTGGTGGGCGTGGTCATCGGTGCCGCGGTCGTGTTCCTGTTCTCGGGTCTGGCGATCAACGCCGTGTCCCGCGCGGCCGGTGCCGTGGTCTACGAGGTGCGGCGCCAGTTCAAGGCCAAGCCCGGGATCATGGACGGCTCGGAGCGCCCGGAGTACGGCCGGGTGGTCGACATCTGCACCCGCGACTCGCTGCGGGAGCTGGCCACGCCGGGTCTGCTGGCGGTGCTCGCGCCGATCGCCGTCGGGTTCGGCCTGGGCGTCGGCCCGCTGGCCGGGTACCTGGCAGGTGCGATCGCCACCGGCACCCTGATGGCCATCTTCCTGGCCAACTCGGGTGGTGCCTGGGACAACTCCAAGAAGCTGGTGGAGGACGGCTACCACGGCGGCAAGGGGTCCGAGGCGCACTCGGCGACGGTCATCGGTGACACGGTCGGCGACCCGTTCAAGGACACCGCCGGTCCGGCGATCAACCCGCTGCTGAAGGTGATGAACCTGGTGTCGGTGCTGATCGCTCCTGCGGTGGTCTACTTCTCCGTCGGCGAGGCCGCGAACCCGGCCGTGCGGATCGGCATCGCCGTGGTCGCCACCGCGGTGATCATCGGTGCCGTGGTGATCTCCAAGCGGCGTTCGACCGCGATCGCGGACGAGCCCGCGGACGACAAGACGATCAACGGCGCTCCCGCCTAGATCGACCGCATCGATGGGCGTCACCCGGCTCGGGTGGCGCCCATCGCTGTGCGCAGGAAGATCACCGCGGCGCGAGACCCCGGGTTGACCGGGAGGTGCCGAGGTACGAGAGAGTCCGACCGCACAGCGAGAGCTACTCAAATCGATGTGAGGAGTTCGCAATGAAGTTCCGTGCGACGTCCTTCGCGGCGCTCGCGGCCATCCCGCTGGCCCTGAGCGCCTGCGGTTCGGCACCGACGCCGGCGCCCGAGCCCGCTCCGCAGAAGGCTGCCGCGGCCGGCCCGGAAGGCATCGAGTGGTCAGGCCGGTTGTGCGGACTGGTCAACGACTTCTCCGCGTCCCAGAAGAAGCTGCCCGCCGTGGACAAGACCGACACCTCGGCGATGAAGAACTCGGTGGTCTCCCGGCTCGACACCGCGAGCAAGACCGCGGACGACACGGTGCGCGGGCTGCAGGAGCTGCCGCCGTCGCCGATCGAAGGCGGCGACCAGGTCAGCAAGGGCATCCAGGACGGCTTCGTCCAGATCCGCGACATCCTGGTGGGCGCTCGCGGTCAGGCCGATCAGGTCGACCCGAACGACAAGCAGAAGTTCACCGAGGGCATGACTGCACTGCAGACGGAGCTCCAGAAGAGCTCGCAGGTGGACCTCAACAGCAAGTTCGGAGCCCTGGAGAAGAACCAGCAGCTCGCCGCGGCCGCCAAGCAGGCCCCGGCCTGCCAGCCCTTCTTCAACCCGGCACCGCAGGGGCCGGCCCCGGGTCAGCCCGCTCCGGCCCAGCCGGGACAACCGCAGTAACTCCCTCACCTGGGTGGACGTCGCGATTCCAACGGACATCGGTTCCCGGATCCCAGTGGGGTTCGGCCTCTGATCTCCCTTGGAATCGTGTCCACCCGGACTCGGGACTCATTCGATCGGGTTACATTGGTGGATAATCTCGAACTGCTGTTCTAGTATCCTGATCGTGGACCAGCTGTCCTTCTACTCGGCAGAGGCTCGGCGGGCGGACGTCGCCGACCTCGCGGGCATGCTGTGCGGACCGGGGCAGGCCGTCGGATTCGGCCGCGGCACCGCGGCCCGGCTGTCGGTCGTCGTCGACGCGGAGTGGCGCGCCCGCCACCTGCTGGCGGCCTGCGCCGAGCGCCGCGTCCAGGCCGAGCTCGGCCGTTCCGACGAAGGCCGCCCGCTGGTCCGCACCGCGTTCCGCTCAGACCTCACGGGCCTGGCCGCGCACTGGCTGCGCGGCGCCGTGAAGTCGGTCCCGCCGAAGTTCGTGCCGGACGGCTGGGCTCTGCGGATCTGGGCGCTCACGGCGGGCACCGCCGACCACAACGGCTACCGCCTCGGCCTCGACCCGCACGCTCCCGACACGCACGAGCCGCTCGCCGAGGCCCTGCGCGGCTGCGGCCTGCCGACCAAGACCGTGGGCGCCCGGGCGGGTGGGCCGGCCCTGCGCGTGACCGGTCGCAGGCGCCTGGCCAGGCTCGCCGAGCTGGTGGGACCGCTTCCGGATGGTGCGATCGAGGGAATGATTCCGCTCGTCTCCTGAGCGGGTTGACGCACATCACGCCAGGTCACGAAACGGAACACCTGGGTAACCCGATACGTTCGTACAACAGGACGTCGACGAATATCGGCGTGTTATATGCAACCCTGTGCCTTCCCGGTGCCGCACGGCGAACCGCGCGGCGGCACACTCCGGGGACACGACATGGACGGGCGCCGGGTGCAATGGATGCTTCCGGAAGAAGAGAGCAGGTAAGCGTTGGCTGGGTCGACACGAACGAAGAAGGCCGGCGGCGGGGCCGGTCGGGCTTCGGGGTCTCCCAACGGGAACGGCTCCGCTACCCGGCGCTTGGTGATCGTCGAGTCACCGGCGAAGGCCAAGAAGATCGCCTCGTACCTCGGCTCTAACTTCATCGTGGAGTCCTCGCGTGGGCACATCCGCGATCTCCCGCGCAACGCCAAGGACGTGCCCGAGAAGTACAAGGGCCAGGCGTGGGCGCGGCTGGGTGTCGACGTCGAGAACGACTTCGAGCCCCTGTACCTGGTGAGCGCCGACAAGAAGTCGACGGTCACCGAGCTCAAGGACGCCCTCAAGCAGGTCGACGAGCTCTACCTCGCGACGGATGGTGACCGCGAGGGCGAGGCCATCGCCTGGCACCTGCTGGAGACCCTCAAGCCCAAGGTCCCGGTCCGCCGGATGGTCTTCCACGAGATCACCGAATCGGCCATCCAGGCCGCCGCCGCGAACCCGCGCGACCTCGACCAGGACCTCGTCGACGCCCAGGAGACCCGCCGCATCCTGGACCGCCTCTACGGCTACGAGGTCAGCCCGGTGCTGTGGAAGAAGGTCATGCCGAAGCTCTCGGCGGGCCGCGTGCAGTCGGTGGCGACCCGCGTCGTCGTCGAGCGCGAGCGGGAGCGGATCCGCTTCGTCTCCGCCGAGTACTGGGACATCGCCGCGACCATGGACGCCGGCCCGGACGCCTCGCCGCGTCGCTTCGGGGCCCGCCTGGTCTCGGTGGACGGCGCCAAGCTCGCCACCGGCCGCGACTTCGGTCCGGACGGGCGGCTGAAGAACTCCGACACCAAGGTGCTCGCCGAGGCCGAGGCCCGGCAGCTCGCCGAGGCGCTGACCGACGCCCAGCTGCGCGTCTCCAGCGTCGAGGAGAAGCCCTACACGCGTAAGCCCTACGCGCCGTTCATGACCTCCACGCTCCAGCAGGAGGCCAGCCGCAAGCTGCGCTTCTCGGCGGACCGCACGATGCGCACGGCGCAGCGGCTGTACGAGAACGGGTACATCACCTACATGCGTACCGACTCCACGACGCTGTCGGAGACGGCGATCTCGGCGTCGCGCAACCAGGCCCGCGACCTCTACGGCGAGCAGTACCTGTCGCCGCAGCCGCGGCAGTACAACCGCAAGGTCAAGAACGCGCAGGAGGCGCACGAGGCGATCCGCCCGGCGGGCGAGAGCTTCCGCACCCCCGGCGAGGTGGCCAACGAGCTGTCCAACGACGTCGACGGCTTCAAGCTCTACGAGCTGATCTGGCAGCGCACCATCGCTTCGCAGATGGCGGACGCCAAGGGCACGACGCTGTCGGTGCGCATCAGCGGCACCGCGACCAGCGGTGAGGAGTGCACCTTCGCGGCGTCGGGTCGCACGATCACGTTCCCCGGTTTCCTCAAGGCCTACGTCGAGGCCGTGGACTCCGAGGCCGGCGGTGTGGCCGACGACGCCGAGTCGCGGCTGCCGCAGCTCACCCAGGACCAGCCGATCACGGCGCCGGAGCTGGAGCCCGACGGGCACACCACCAACCCGCCGCCGCGCTTCACCGAAGCGAGCCTGGTCAAGACGCTGGAAGAGCTGGGCATCGGCCGCCCGTCGACGTACGCGTCGATCATCAGCACCGTGCAGGAGCGCGGCTACGTGTGGAAGAAGGGCTCGGCCCTCGTTCCCTCGTGGATCGCCTTCGCCGTGGTCGGCCTGATGGAGCAGCACTTCGGCAGGCTGGTGGACTACGACTTCACCGCCGCGCTGGAGGACGAGCTGGACGGCATCGCGGAGGGGCGCGAGGAGCGCACCCGCTGGCTGTCGGGCTTCTACTTCGGCGGCGAGGTCGGCCCGGACGACTCGATCGGCCGCGCGGGCGGGCTCAAGAAGCTGGTCGGTTCGTCGGTGGAGGAGATTGACCCGCGGGCGATCAACTCGATCCCGATGTTCGACGACGACGAGGGCCGCACGATCTACGTCCGCGTTGGCCGCTACGGGCCCTACCTGGAGCGGACGCTGGAGGACGAGACCGCGCAGCGGGCGAACCTGCCCGACGACCTGCCGCCGGACGAGCTGACGGTGCAGATCGCCGAGAAGCTGTTCGCCACGCCGATGGAGGGCCGCAGCCTGGGCACCGACCCGGAGAGCGGTCACGAGGTCCTCGCGAAGGAGGGCCGCTTCGGTCCCTACGTGACCGAGGTCCTCCCGGAGGGCGACAAGTCCAAGCCGCGCACGGGCAGCCTGCTCAAGTCGATGTCGCTGGACACCGTGACCATCGACGACGCGCTGAAGCTGTTGTCGCTGCCGCGGGTGGTGGGCACCGATCCGGAGTCGGGCAACGACATCACCGCGCAGAACGGTCGCTACGGCCCGTACCTGAAGAAGGGCACGGACTCGCGGTCGCTGGAGACCGAGGACCAGATCTTCTCGATCACCCTCGACGAGGCGCTCAAGATCTACGCGCAGCCCAAGCAGCGGGGGCGTCGTGCCGCCGCGGCGCCGCTGCGCGAGCTCGGCGATGCCCCGGACACCGGCAAGCCGCTGGTCATCAAGGACGGCCGCTTCGGCCCGTACGTCACCGACGGCGAGACCAACGCGTCGCTGCGCAAGGGCGACTCGGTGGAGGAGCTGGCGATGGACCGCGCGGTGGAGCTGCTGGCCGAGCGCCGCGCCAAGGCGCCCGCCAAGAAGAAGGCTCCGGCGAAGAAGTCGACGACGTCCAAGAGCACGGCGTCCAAGTCGACCGGAACCAAGACCGCGTCGAAGTCGACGGCCTCCAAGTCGACGGCGTCGAAGAGCACGGCGGCGAAGAAGACGACGGCCTCGAAGTCGACCGGAACCAAGACGGCGTCGAAGTCGACGGGAACCAAGACGACGGGAACCAAGACGGCGGCGAAGAAGACGTCGTCGTCGACCACGTCGAAGTCCTGACGGACGCGTCGGTGCGGCGTCGTAGAGTCGTGCCCGGATAGCTCGGCACGAGGGAGTTGACGCGATGCGCACCGGCGCTCCGGAGGTACCCGCGACCGGGGTGTGGGCGGAGGTCGTCGGCCAGCCCGACGCGGTCGGCATCCTGCACGCGGCCGCCGACGCGGCGCGCAGGCAGGTCCGAGGCGAGTCGGTGCCGCCCGGCGCGATGACGCACGCGTGGCTGTTCACCGGACCGCCGGGTTCGGGCCGGTCGATCGCGGCCCGCGCCTTCGCCGCGGCGTTGGAGTGCGAGGACCCGGGCACGCCCGGCTGCGGGCGCTGCACCGGCTGCCGCACGGTCCTGCAGGGCACCCACGCGGACGTGAAGCTCGTGGTGCCGGAGGGCCTGTCGATCTCGGTGGCGGAGATGCGCGCGCTGGTGCAGGCCGCTGCGCGGCGCCCGAGCACCGGTCAGTGGCGGGTGGTGCTGATCGAGGATTCCGACCGGCTCACCGAGGGCGCTGCGAACGCGTTGCTCAAGGCGGTCGAAGAACCGCCTGCGCGCACCGTTTTCCTGCTGTGCGCGCCGTCGGACCACCCGGAGGACGTCTCGGTGACGATCCGCTCGCGGTGCCGCGTGCTGCAGTTGCGCACGCCGCTGGCGAACTCGATCGCCGAGGTGCTGCGCGAGCGCGACGACATCGATCCGCAGCTGGCGGAGTGGGCGGCCGAGGTCTGCGGTGGGCACATCGGCCGGGCCCGCCGTCTGGCCACCGACGAGCAGGCTCGTGAGCGCCGCGAATCGGTGCTGCGGATCCCTCTCGGGCTGCAGCGCTTCTCCGACGTGTTCACGGCGGCTTCGGGTCTGGTCAAGCTGGCCGAAACCGAGGCGGTCACGGCGAACGAGGACCGCAACGAGTCCGAGCGCGAAGAGCTCAAGACGGCGATGGGCGCGGGCGGCACGGGCAAGGGAACGGCGTCGGCGACCCGGGGCGCCAACGCGGCGTTGAAGGAGCTGGAGAAGCGCCAGAAGTCGCGCGCCACCCGTTCCCAGCGCGACGCCCTGGACCTGGCGCTGGTGGACCTGGCGGGCTTCTACCGCGACGTGCTGGTCACCCGCACCGGATCGGGCGCGGTCCTCAACCACCCGGACTTCGCGCGCTCGTCGGCGAAGGCGGCTGCCGAGTGGACTTCGGAGTCGACCTTGCGGCGCCTGGAAGCGGTCCTGGCGTGCCGCACGGCCCTCACCCAGAACGTCAAGCCCCTCATCGCGGTGGAAGCCATGCTCGCGACCCTCTTCACGGGCTGACGGCTGCGGGGGATTCGAGTTTCGCGCGAGATTCGAATCGTTGCGGTCGGGACTCCGGTCAGTGCTTGGCGTTCCGGCGGGGGACGGCTGCCACGAGGATCGAGCCGAGGAGCAGCAGGCCCGCTCCGGCCCAGAACAGCGGGACCACGAAGTAGCTGCCGCTGGTCAGCGCGAGAGGTTCGGTGCGCCCCTGGTAGTGGCCGACCGGCCCGGCTTCTGGCGTCTGACCGGCGGCCGCGCCCCCGGCTGCGGGCGGTGCGCAGTTGACGCCACCGGCGGGCGCAGCGGCCCGCGCGACCTGCTCGCCGAAGGAGATCTGCGCCAGCGCGGTGGGCAGTCCCAGCTTGGTGCCGTCGAGCACCTTGAGGTCGAAGAGCCTGGAGGTGCCGCGGAGTTCGGTGCCCTGCCCGTCCTGGGTGAGCTCGCCGACGCTGAGCCGCAGCACGCCGGCGTCGAGGACCTGCCGGTCGAGGCCGGGGATCGGGGGCACCGGCAGATCGGCGGTGGGGTTCGCGGCGTCGAGCACGGCGATCTCCTTGCCGCCTTGGCTGACCCGCAGGACCGGAGCGGTGTGGTCGATGCGCGAGGTGGCGGGGTCGCCGGTGGCAGTGGCCGTCAGGGTCGGTGTGCCGACGACGTCGATGGAGATCTCCTGCGGCGAGCCGGTGAGCAGCTTGACCTGCGAGATGTTCAGCTGCGACGTGGAGGTCACGGCCTTGCCGCTCTGCCCGGGCACGTCGGTGAGCTGCACGTGGGAGTGCGCTTCGGCGACCGACGGGATGTCGAGCACCGCTCCGTCCAGGCCGGGGACCTGGTTGAGGGCCGAGCCGGTCGCCAGCGAGTAGCGGGCGTCGGACAGCGGCGCGACCCCGCAGGGCCCGGTCTGCTCGTTCCACCGCGCGTGCACGGTGCCGTTCATGCCGCTGAGCTTGACCAGCTGGTCGGCGGGGGAGGGCGGCAGCGTCAGGGCGCTGGTGGTGGGCGATTCGTGGTCGGAGAGCGCGTTCTGCGCGAGCCCGCCGGGTACCTGCGGGGTCCGCCCCATGATCCCGACGCCGAACGGCGAGGCCTCGGCGATGGAGCGCTCGTGCGCGAAGTACGACTCGGTGTTGACCTGCGCCACGGCCCGGCCCATGCCGGCTTCCAGCACGGCCTGCTTGGGCAGCTTGGCCTCGAACTCGGGGTCGTTGAAGAAGGAGTCGCCGGGCGCGGTCGCGGGCAGCAGCCGAACGATGCCGAGCATCGTCCCGGCGTCGCCGATGACCGGCCGCGAGATGTTCTCGGGAACCCGCCCGGGGGGCTGGTTGGGGTCGTTCGGCTGGGGCGTGGGCGTCGTCGGGTACGCGCTCTCCGCCATCGCCGCCGGCATCGACATCCCGGCCATCGCCAGGGTCACCGCCGCGCAGGCGCAAACTCGACGAAACGCGCGCATCCCGCATCCTCCGTGATAGGCGTCACTGCCCCGATGGATGTATCAACGATCACATCGCCGCCGAGTGACGGCCGAACCGCGGTTTCGCTCAGGACACCGACGTCATCGGTCGGCCGGACCCCCGGCGAACCCCCGGAAGTCGCCCGCTACACTTGTCCACGCACTGCCGCCTTAGCTCAGTCGGCCAGAGCGACGCACTCGTAATGCGTAGGTCGGGGGTTCGATTCCCCCAGGCGGCTCGCAGTGAAGACCGCAGGATCACCCAGGTGACCTGCGGTCTTTCTTTTGGGCGGATCACTTCGGGACCGGCGCTCCGCAGCCACCCCGCTGAAGTCCTCGAATCCGCGGACGGGGTGACGGTTGATCGCGTGTCCGAGCTGGGTGGAGCTACTGGTGGTCCGCTTCCCGGTCGGTCGTGGTCGGCGCTCGGGAGCGCAGCGCGCGGGCCGTGTTGTCGAGGTAGGTGGCGAGGCGTTCGTAGTCGTCGGGGGAGTACCAGCCGTCGGCGACGTCGGGCAGTGCGATCTCGAAGGACTTGATCACGCCGAGCATCCGCATGGCGATGTCGCGGTCGGTCAGCACGAGGGTTCCTGCTCCGGCATCGGGACTGCGGCGAGGTCGTGGGCCAGCCGGTTGCAGTCGACGCAGGTCGCGAAGAACCAGGCGATCTCGCTGAGGTCGGCGGTTTCGCTCGCGCCGCACAGGGCCGTGAATTCCTCGCCGTCCCTTGGCCTTTCGGTCGTCGCGTGACGACCCCCGGCGGCCGGTCGCCAGCAGAACGGATGGGGCGAGTAGGTGCGCGCTTGGTTCATGGGAGAACTGTTGCGCTGGTCGGAGGGCGGTTTTTGCCTCCGTGGCAACCATTCGATCGGGTTACACGTGCAGTCCGGAGCGGTAGGCCATGCCGCGCAGCTCCCGGCCGATCGCGTCCCGTTTCGCCTTGGCGAGCAGTTCGGAGAGCACCGAGCGCATGAACGGGTGCCGGTGGATTCGGGCCGGTGAAATCGTTTCCGCGCGGCGCAGCATCAGAACGGCTTCGTCGCGCTGCTTCGGCAAGCGTGCCAACGCGCGGCCGCACTCCCGGTAGTAAGCGCTTCGCCGGGTCGGGGACGGCAGTGCTTCGACGTCGACGGTTTCGGCGATCTTCGCCGCTTCCGCGTGCTCACCTGATTCCAAAGCGACCGACATGCGCCAGACACCCACGTTGCTCGGGCCGAACCCGAAGTCGAACGCGTTGCCCTCACCGGTGTGCCGGGCGAGGTCTGCGGCCGTTTCGAGGGCAGCGGACCGCTGAGTTTCGTCGCGTTGTGCCGCGAAGACCAGTGAGGAAGCGAGAGTCAGCATGCCGGAGAGCTGCATGGCTTCGTCGGTTCCGGTGCCCGGGTCAGCTCTGTCGAGTGCCTGCGCGGCGAGGTCGAAACCTCCCGCTCCGAGGAGTCCGAACGCCGTGCCGAACGTGCTCACCGCGCTGTGCAGCGGTTCGTCGAGGTCTTCGGCGGCGCGCTGAGCGAGGGAGACCGCTTGCCAGGCGAGGTCCTGGCTCGCTCCGATGTCGCCTAGCCAGGCTTGGGTGCCCTGCACATGGGTGAGCACCAGCATGCGCAGGATTTCTCGGGAGTCGCGTCCGGTGAGCAGCGTCTGGTGCAGATCCCGAAGCAGGGAGGGGAGTTGCGCGCCGACCAGCGCGTACTCGCATCGCCGTTGAGCGGTCAGGAGTGCATCGACTCTCGTCCTGAGCGGGTCAACCGGAAGAACGTGACCCCGTGGTTCGCCCATGCTCACCGCCAGGAGCGTCAGCCGCACCTCGCTCAGGGCGCGGTCCTCGCCGGCTTCCTGCGGGCCCGCCAGCGATGCGCCGGTGATCTCGCTCGGCGCGACTTCGAGCGCGTCGGCCAACGCCGCGATCAGCGAGCGCCTGTCGAGCGCACGATCGCCGGACTCCAGCCGGGAGAGGTAGGACGGGGAGATCCCGGCCAGACCCGAGACCACCGCCAAGGATTTGCCGCGTGCTTTCCGGATCTCGCGCAGCTTCGTGCCGACACCATCGGTCATGCCCGATCACCACTCTTCGCAGGCGATTGCTCTTCGCGGGATCTGCGACCCCGTGCGGCGGCACTTCGAGGGTATCGAGATCTCGACTTCACGACGAGGAATCGCGCGACACGTCGGTGTCCTTCGCTGTTGACTGGATTCGGAGCGTGGCGTTGAGTCCGGAGGAGTCCCTCAAGGCCATCGTCGATGTGCTCAACGCCAAGGAGGCTGCGCTGTGACGTCATCGAGCACGCCGAGGGGCTGGCGGAAGTCCTCGCGATCTCAGAACGGCGCCGACTGCGTTGAAGTGGGGAGTCTGGGTGGGGGTGCGGCGGCTGTGCGTGACACCAAGGACCGGGCGGCGGGCTACTTCCGCGCCGATCCGGGGCAGTGGGCCGCGTTCATCGAGGCTGTGAAGACCGGTCGGTTCGCCGGCTGAGCGGGAGGTCGGGATGGTGGGGTTCGAGGACGTCGTCGGGGCCGCTGGGCGGTTGGAGGGGGTCGCGCATCGGACTCCGGTCCTCCGGTCGCGGTTGGTGGACGAGCTGGTGGGCGCCGAGGTGGTGTTCAAGGCCGAGAACCTGCAGCGTATGGGGGCTTTCAAGTTCCGGGGTGCGTTCAACGCCGTGTCGTTGCTGAGCGAGGAGCAGCGGCGGGCCGGGGTGGTGACCTACTCGTCCGGGAACCACGCGCAGGCGATCTCGTTGGCCGCGCAGCTGCTCGGCGTGCCGGCGACGATCGTCATGCCGCACGACGCTCCCGCTTCGAAAGTGGCCGCTACCAGCGGTTATGGCGGGCATGTCGTGCGCTACGACCGCTACTCGCAGGATCGTGAGGCGATCGGGAAGGCGCTTGCCGACGAGCATGGCCTGACGCTCATCCCGCCCTACGACCACCCGGACGTGATCGCCGGGCAGGGGACCGCGGCCAAGGAGCTCTTCGAGGAGGTGGGCGACCTCGACGCGCTGTTCGTGCCGCTCGGCGGAGGCGGGCTGCTGTCCGGAACAGCCTTGACCACCAGGGCTTCCTCGCCCGGATGCCGCCTCATCGGGGTCGAGCCGGAGGCCGGGGACGACGGGCTGCGGTCGTTGCGCAGCGGGGAGATCGTGCACATCGACACGCCGCGGACCATCGCCGACGGGGCGCAGACCCAGCACCTCGGGCAGCACACCTTCGAGGTCATCCGCAGCGCCGTGGACGAGATCCGGACCGCGAGCGATGCCGAGCTCGTCGAGGCGATGCGGCTGTTCGCGACGTACCTCAAGATCGTCGTCGAACCCACCGGATGCCTCGGGCTGGCCGCCGTGCGCGATGCCGCGAGCGAGTTCGCGGGAAAGCGGGTGGGCGTGATCATCAGCGGCGGCAACGTCGACCTGGCGCGCTACGCCGAGCTGCTCGCTGGCCAAGAATCAGTCACGTGACTTAAGATGGTGGGTATGAACCCCGCGACCTCACGGGCGAACGCCACGAAGGAGCGCATCCTCGACGTCGCTGAACGGCTCTTCGCCGAGCAGGGCGTCTTCGCCGTGTCCAACAGGCAGATCAGCGAAGCCGCAGGTCAGGGTAACAACGCGGCCGTCGGCTACCACTTCGGGACCAAGGCCGACCTGCTGCGCGCCATCGTGCGCAGGCACGCCGAACCCGTCGAGGCCAACCGCGAGCGGCTGCTCCGCGAGTGCGGCGAGTCCCGCGAGGTGCGGGACTGGGTGACGTGCCTGGTGCTGCCGACCGTCGAGCACCACGCCTCGCTGCGCGACTCGACGCTCGCGCGCTTCACCGCACAGCTGATGAGCGATCCGTCGCTGCGGGAACTCGTCGTGGCCGAAAGCATGTCCGGCCCGACGCTGATGCGGGTGATGGACGGCCTCAACAAGTGCCAGCCCGACCTCCCGCTGCGGGCCAAGATCGTGCGCAATGACATGACCCGGCACGTGCTGGTGAACATGATGGCCGAGCAGGAACGCGCTCTCGCCGACGGAACAGCCCGGTTGACCTGGGAAGAAACCGCTGACGACGTGATCGACGCGCTCACCGGGCTGTGGCTGGCCCCGGTCACCGGGTGATCCACCGCGCTCCTCGTGGAGAAGAGGGAACTTGAGCTCAGTCCTGATCGTGGGTGCCGCGGCAGCAGGGTTGACCACAGCCGATGCCTTGCGGCGCAAGGGGTTCGACGGGTCGCTGACGGTGCTCGGCGACGAAGGGCACCCGCCCTACGACCGGCCGCCGCTGTCCAAGCAGGTGCTCGCCGGGACCTGGGAGTCCGGGCGGACCAGCCTCCGCAGCGCGGAAGCGCTGGAGAAGCTGGACGCGGAGTTCCTGCTCGGTGATCCGGCCGTCGCGCTGGACTCCGAGACGCGGACCGTGCGGACCGAATCCGGGCGCGAGCTGCGGGCCGACTCCATCGTCGTGGCCACCGGCGTGCGCCCGCGCCGGCTGCCCGGGCAGGACGAGTTCTCCGGGGTGCACGTGCTGCGCACCCTCGACGACAGCATCGCGCTGCGCGCCGAGCTCCTGGGTGCCCGGCGGCTGGTCGTGGTCGGGGAGGGCGTGCTCGGCAGCGAGATCGCCGCGACGGCGCGCGGCATGGGCCTCGACGTCACGCTCACCGGACCGCTCGCCGCGCCCATGGCGGCTCAGCTCGGCCCGGAAACCGCTGCTGCGCTGGGAGAACTGCACGCGGACCAGGGCGTTCGGCGCCGGTTGGGCGCGGCCGTCGACGGACTCGTCGGAGAGGGCGGCAGGGTCGGCGGAGTCCGGTTGGGCAGCGGTGAGGTGCTGCCTGCGGACGCCGTCGTGGTGGCCATCGGAGCCGACCCGGTGACCGGGTGGCTGGAGGGTAGCGGTCTGCGGGTCGACCGGGGCCTGGTCTGCGACTCCCGCTGCCGGGCCGCTGCCGGGATCTACGCCGCGGGGGACGTGGCGCGCTGGGAGCACCCGGACTTCGGCTCCCTCCGGTTGGAGAACCGGACCAATGCCGGTGAGCAGGCCATGACCGTCGCCGACAACATCCTCGGCGCCGACCGCGCCTACAGCCCGGTGCCGTACTTCTGGACAGACCAGTTCGACGCGAAGATCCACGTCTACGGGGTGGTCTCGCCCGACGACGAGGTGACCGTGGTCGAAGGTGACCGCGCCGAGCGGCGTTTCGTGCAGGTGCACAGCCGCGGCGGCAGGCCCGTCGGCGTCCTCGGCTGGGGGATGCCCAAGCAGACCCGTCAGCACCGGAAGGCCCTGGTGGAGGCGCTCAGCCCGGCGGGGTGATTCCGAGGGTCGCGCCGCGTCGGTGTGGTGGTGGGGAAGTTTTCATGAAAACTTCCCCACACCACCAACAAACGACGGTTCTGCCGTGGGTCAGTGGGCGGCGACTAGGTCTTGGGCTTCGTCGTCCTGTTCCGTCTCGACTCGGACCGCGGCGATCTGCCTGCGTCCCCAGCGCTCGGAGAAGCCGTAGCGGTTGCCGAGCTGGGCGCCGGTGATGGGCTCACCGATCTCCAGCGACAGCCGGTAGTCCCGGCGCGCGAACGTCCGCTTGTCCTCGTCGCTGAGCGGGTCCGCGGGCACCGGGGGCAGGGTGAGCGTCTGCTCGGACAGGTGCGGGCGGTCGTCGAGCTCCTCGTCCCGGGAGGCCGCGTCGTCCTCCACCGGTGTCCGGTCCGACGTCTCCTCCGGCTCGCTTTCCCGCTCCTCGGCGGCGGTTTCGCGCTGGGCGAGCGGCTCCGGCTCCTCGCGCACGAGCGCGGTGTCCTCCGGCTCCCGGCCGGGCTCCGCGCGCTGAGGGGGGAGTTCCTGGGTGGGGCGGTGCGGCCGGGGCGCGACGGGCGCCGGTTCCGCGCGCACGGGTTCCGGTGGCAGCGCGGGCGCCGACGACCGAGCGGGAGCGGGGTCCTGGACGGTGTCGACGGCTTCGCCCCTGACCTCGTCCTGCTTGCCGAGACCGGCGATCTCCGAGACGGGGATGTCGGTGACCTGGCGGCGGAAGGCGCCCGACGTGCCGTCGCGGTCGACCAGCCAGCGCAGCACGAGCAGTCCCGGGCGCAGCCGCAGGCGGCGCTTGCCGTGCCGTTCCTCGAAGTCCGCGCGCAGTTCCGCGAGCACCACGTCGAAGACCGCGACGGCGGCGACCGGCAGACCGGCAGCGACGATGCGGGCTTCCGGGGTCAGCTGGTGGATCCAGTTGATCCACGACGAGATCGCGGTGAAGGTCCACATCAGCAGCCGGCCGCGCACGGCGCTGCGGCCGTAGATCGAGGCGCGGTAGGTGATCAGCGTGGCGCCGAAGGCGGCACCGTCGAAGGTCGCCGGGATCAGCCAGGCGGTCCAGTAGCTGAAGCCGACCATCTGGTCCTGCCCGTAGGCGTGCAGGCCGACGAAGCTGGCGCCCCAGCCCATGAGGGCGGCGAGGGCGACGAACCCCAGGGCGGCGCGGGAAAGCCAGAGCCCGTGGCCGGATCTCGTACTCGGTTGCTCGCTCAACGTCGGTCCAATGCAGCCGGGTCATCGCGGGACCCGCTGATGGTAGACAAACACCACTCGATCAGGTGACAACGCGGGCGCGTTAAACATGCATTGTTATTGACGACTCCTCGCCACGTCCGCGAACTTCCCAGTTCATAGCCCCTCGGAGAGGGGCGCGGAGAAGCGAAGTGATCCCGCGCTCACCGCTCCGTGCGGAACGGCACCGTGAGCCACGGACTCTCGTGCTTCACCATCAGCGCGCGGTGCGCCTCCAGGACGTCGGTGTAGGTGGGGCCGAACGCTTCGTCGTCGAAGTGCAGGCAGCGCCCCAGGACATAGCCGACCGAGAACTCCTCCCACGAGGAGTAGCGGGACCGGACTTCCTGGCCGACCAGGTCCAGCGCCTCGTACATCTCGGACTGGGTGGCGTACCGGGCGCCGCGACCCCAGCGGGCCATCTTCGACGCCCGGCCCAGGTCCCAGGCCGCGACCGTGCGCACGTAGCCGTCCGGGGGCAGCAGTTCGTCGGCGCGGAACCGCGCCTCGTAGCGGATGATCTTGCCGACCAGGCCGGACAGGAAATCCGCGTAGGAGTCCACTTCCGGGCTCCCGCCGCGTTCGGCCGACGCCCCGGGCACGTTCGCCGCGATGTTGTTGCGGAGGGTGGTCTCCACGCACTCGCGCCACCGCCCGGGATCCACCTGCGGTCCCTCGGTGCTGATCAGGAAGGTGCGCGCGCCGAGCACGAAGTCCCAGTCCGAGGTGCTGACATCGCAGTTGAGCAGCCGGTTCTGCAGGTTGATCCAGTCCTGGCGGACCTTGACGCCCCAGCCCTCGGACAGCCGCTCCACCTCGCCGCTGTAGCCGATGCCGTGCCAGTCGAGGTTGTTCCACGCCTCGCCGTTGAGGAAGCACAGGTGCGCACCGCAGGCCAGGCCGTGCAGCAGTTCGGTCGGCTCAGCGCCGCCGCTCGACCTGGTGACCAGGCGGTTTCCGCTGAAACCCGTTGCCGCGCAACCGTCGATGACGTCCTGCCAGCGCTCCCGCTCGGAGTCGGTGACCTCCAGGTACAGCTCGCACGGGGTGTTCGCGTTGACGGCGAGCACCTCCACCTCGTCGGGGATGATCTCGGTGAGCGCGCGGAGCGAGACGAACTCGTACACCAGGTACGGGTGCGGTCGCGGCAGCATGTCCTGGGTGTAGACGAAGGTCGCGATCCTGCCGTCGCCCAGCGTCGAGGTCACCATCTGCCGCTTCGCCGGATTGCTGTGCGCGTGCACCAGCGCCACCGGGTGGTACGCGCCGACGGCGGCCAGCACGCGCAGGTACGACCACGCGTCGGAGTCGACGAGGGCGGCGCAGAGCTCTCTCTCGACTGCTGTCGGCGGAACGAAGGCTTGGTCCCTCGGGATGATCGGCACCACCTCGTCGTGGTCGTCGACCTCACCCACGGTGTAGTACGGGCCGAAGGCCCCGCCGAGCTGAGGAGTCACACCGACGAACTTACCCAGCGCGATCGGGCGGGGCCGTCGTCTGCGACAACTTGCCAACGGGGCTGTTCAGCGAGGCCCTCACGAGGTCGCGAGCGCTCCTTCGAAGTCCGCGATCAGGTCTTCCGGGCTCTCCACGCCGACGCTGACGCGCACCAGGTCGTCGGTCACCCCGAGGGCGAGCCGGTCCTGCGGGCTCATGCCCGCGTGCGAGGTGGCGGCGGGCCGGGTGATCAGGGATTCCACCCCGCCGAGGCTGGGCGCGTCGAACGGCAACCGCAGCCGGTCGATCAGCTCCTGCGCCGCGTCGACTCCGCCCGCCGGGCGGAAGCTGAGCATTCCGCCGAAGCCGTCGAAGAGCTCCGCGGCGCGAGCGTGATCGGGGTGCGAGGCCAGGCCGGGGTGGTTGACCTGCTCGATCTCTCCTCGCCCGGCGAGGAACTCGGCCAGCCGCAGCGCGTTCTCGTTCTGCGCGCGCACCCGCAGCGCCAGCGTCTTCAAGCCCCTGGCCAGCAAGAATCCGGCGTGCGGGTCGAGACTGCCGCCGAAGTGGTTGGCGGTGGTGCGCGCCCGCTCGACGTGCTCGGCGCTGCCGACGATCGCACCGGCCACGATGTCCGAGTGCCCGTTGAGGTACTTCGTGGCGCTGTGCAGGACCAGGTCGAATCCCGCGGTCAGCGGGCGGAAGTTCACCGGCGTGGCGAAGGTGTTGTCGATCAGGCCGATCAGCCCGCGGTCCCGCGCGAACTCCGCGATCTCCGGCAGCCTGCCGACCCGCACCAGCGGGTTGGTGATGGTCTCCACCAGCACCGCCTTGGTCTCCGGGGTGCGCGCGGCCTCCCAGGTCTCCGGGCGCTGCGGGTCGATGAAGGTGTAGCTCCAGCCGAAGTCCGCGGCGTGGTGGGTGAGGAAGTCGTGCGTGCCGCCGTAGAGGCAGTCGCCGACCAGCAGGTGGTCGCCGCTGCGCAGCACGCTGTGCAGCGCCGTCGAGATCGCCGCCATCCCGGACGCCGTGGCCAGGCCTGCTTCGGCGCCCTCCAGCGCGGCGAGCTTGTCGTGCAGGTAGGTCTGCGACGGGGTCGAGTTCAACCGCAGGTAGCGCAGGTCGTGGTAGTCGGTTCCGCTCGGCACCGAGTACACCGTGCCCTGGTAGATCGGGTACACCACCGAACCTTCGGGCCCGGCCGCCGCTCGCCGCCGTGCACGGCCCGGGTCTCGATGCGGTCCTCGTCCATCTCGCGGCCCTCCAGGTGCTCGCCACCGCTCATCGCTTGAGCAGCGGGGTCGGTTCGCCGGGCAGAGCCTGACACGTGGAACAGCGGCGGCGGCCGCGATCTGAATCGAAGCCGCGCAGCGTGCCGACGCGCCGGTAGGCCCTGCGGTTTTGACCTGTTCGGGTGACTCTCGGTTGGGTGGAAAGGCGTTCCGGGGTCCTTTTCGGAAATTCCTTCACTCCCATGCACCCTCCGTGTCCTCTCCCCGGACCGAGGGGGACCACTCCTGAGGCGTTCACCGGGAATCGCGGGAGAAGGGGACTCTCGGTGCTCGATCTGATTCTTGTGGTGGATTGGCGAGGCGGTCCACTCGTCGCCGTTGAACACAAGTCGGGGCTTTGTGATCGGTTATCCGGAAATGCGCGGGGCGACGGGCTCGGCTCCAATTCATTTCGGGCTGCCCCGACGCCGGATCGAATTCATCCGGCGTATGCCACCGGAATTCACCGAACCGATAGGCGCAAGGCGCCGACGGTGCCAGGAGTGAAGCACAATGGCATTTCGAGAAAGACCCTTGGTACATGATGTTCTGGGCTTCCTGCTCACCGCCGGGCTTTGCGCCGGCGGAATCACCGCAGCGACGGTCGCTGTGCAGGATGCCCACCCCGAGCGGAATATCCCGGCTACGCAGCAAGTCGCCCGCGTCGTGGCCGTACCCCCGATCGAATCAGGACCACCAGCTCGCAGGCCCGCACCGTGGGTCGCCCCGACGCGCGGCGTGATCACCAGCGGGTTCGAGATGCGGTGGGGCGAGATGCACAAGGGCGTCGACATCGCCAACGAGATCGGCACGCCGATCAGGGCCGCGTCCGAGGGCACGGTCATCGATTCCGGCCCGGCCAGCGGGTACGGGCTGTGGGTGCGAATCGCGCACGCCAACGACACGGTTTCCACCTACGGGCACATCGATTCGGCCCAGGTCGAGGTAGGCCGAAAGGTCCAAGCAGGTGATCTGATCGCGACGATGGGCAATCGGGGTCAATCCACCGGTCCGCACCTGCACTTCCAGATCGAGATCGGAGGGCAGCCGGTCGACCCGGTCTCCTTCTACGGGGAGTCGCGGTTGCTGACCGATTGGCCCGCGGAATAAGAACCCGTGAAACGGCGGAGTTCGCCCTGATGGCGTAGCTCCAGCGCATCGGCGCGCCGCCGGAACCCGTTCGGCCCACCCGGTTGAACGGTGTTCCGGCGGCGCTGCCACAGTGTCCTGGCCCGGAACCCGCGTAGATCTCTCCGGCATCGCGCCACTCACTGTTATCACTGCCGGGTATTGCGAGGTTCGCGGCGTTCGAGTCCAGCGGTGATCACTCGGCGCAGTCGATAATGGACCTAAAGGACCAGTCGAGAGTCACCCTCCTGGCCGATTGTCGTGGAACTCCGGGAGCCACTTCGATCGCACTAACGCGCTGGAAGGACATGTGATGGAGCGAGTGGAAACGGCCGGGATCATCGGCGGTGGGGTGCTCGCCGAGGACCGCCAGCAGGGGGACTGGGAGCGTCGGATCGCCCAGCGATCCGAGGAGCTCTACCGGGAGCGCATCGTGCAGCGGCTGATGCTCGTGTGGGCCGTCCCGGGAAACCTGCTGCTGGCGGCGGTGGGATCCGCGCTGCTGGCGTTATCGGCCTCGGTGGTGCCCGCCGTGGTGACGTTCGTGATCGCCGCCGCGTCCGCGGGCGTGGCGGCGATGTACGTCTACCGGCAGCACTTTAAGGTGCGCACGGTGGACACCGACCTGCGCGCGCTGGAAAGCGCGCACCGCGAAGTACTGCTGGACGAACTGGGGACCGGCGACCTGCTCGACGCGCACAAGCGCTACCGGGCGCAGTTGCCGGAGTTGATCGAGCGCTACCGCCACGAGGCGCGCAGCGACCGCTGGAAGGACAGCGCCCTGCAGGGCGTGGTCATCGGGGTGTCGATCGTCGCCGCGACGGCGACGGCGACGGCGGCCGCCGTTCCGGAGATCCGGTGGTTCGCCATCGGTTTGAGCCTCCTGGTCGCGGTATCGGCCGCCTACGCCGGGTACACCAAGCACCGCGACCGGGCCGCGTCCTGGCAGGAGACCGCCGACGCGCTGGAACGCGAGTACGAATCCGTGGAACTGCGCGTGGGTCGCTACCGCCGTTTCGGTTCGGAGCGCGAGGCCTACGCCGAATTCGCCGAAGCCGTCGAGGCTTTGCGCGCCGAGCGGGCTCGCCGGTTGCCGTCGGCAGTCGGTGACGGGCTCAAGCAGTAATCAAGATCGGTACTCCTTCCCTCGATGGTGAAGGAGGGGTCGTGCTTGGCGATCACGGATTGTTGATATTTCCTACGTAAGTGATCGCTGAATAGTGGCAGGTGCTTCTTCCGTAATCTCCGCCGAGCGCACAGGACTCGGCTTGTGCGCAGAGAGGAGCATTGCGATGAAGCGCACCTTTACCGCGGCGGCCGCCGTGCTGGCCGGTGGCGCCGGTGCCGTCGGTTTCGCGGCCACGGCCACAGCTGCCGAAACCCCGCAGCTGCCGGCATCGCTGCCCACGGACAACGGCGTGGCCAACACCGCGTTCCACGCCGCCGGAACCCTCGCCTCGGCTCAGAAGACCGTCGGTGACGTGATTCCGCTCGACGAGCACCTCACGGGCCGCTCCGGCGACCCGGTCAGCCAGGTCGTCGGCGGCACCCCGGCCGCGGGCCTGGTCAAGCCCGTCGTCGACGCGGTGCAGAACGCCAGCACCGGTCACACCCACAGCCTCGACCCGGCCTCCGCGCTCGACGAGGTGCCGATGCCGGTCGGATCCACCCTTCCCGCCGGGAAGAGCGGCCTGCCCGGCCTTGACGCTCTCGGTCCGGTGACCGACGTCGCGGGCGGCCTGCCGGTGGCGGACTCGCTGCCGGTCGGCAAGAGCGGCCTGCCCGGTCTCGACGCCCTCGCCCCGGTGACCGACGTCGCGGGCGGCCTGCCGGTGGCGGACTCGCTGCCGGTCGGCAAGAGCGGCCTGCCCGGTCTCGACGCCCTCGCCCCGGTGACCGACATCGTCGGCAGCCTGCCGCTGGCGAGCTCGCTGCCGGTCGGCAAGAGCGGTGCGACCGATGCCCTGCCCACCACCCTCACCGGAACGCTGGACCAGGTCACCCAGACCGTCCCGCAGACCAAGCCCGGTCAGGCTCAGGCACCCACCAACATCGTGGGCGACACCCTGGGCAACGCGCTCGAGAGCAACACCGAGCTCGGCGGCACCGCGCTGCCCGCGGGCAAGAGCGGCGACCCGGTCGGCGGTCTGGCCGGCGGACTCCCCGTCGTCAGCGACGTCCAGGGCCTGACCGGCAAGGCCGGCTCTCCGTTGGACAAGGTCAACGACGTCGTCTCCCACGGCCCGCTCGGCGCCGCCACCCAGCTCGGCGGCTGACGAACTCCCCGTTCCCGCGCACCCGCTGTTGTGCCGGCGAATCCCCTTCTCGCCGGCCGGAACGGGTGAAGGACCCCCCGAACCAACGACGTTCACACCTCGCCCAGCCCCTCCCGGCGAGGACGTGACCCGAGGGCGGTGCGTGCTACCCGGCGCGCACCGCCCTCCTGCGTGACGAGCGTTGCGCGGGAGGGGTTCTCAGATATCGACGGTGCCCGCCGAGCCGTGGACGGTGATGGTCTGGCCGTCGGTGATGCGCGCGGTGGCGTCGGGAACCCCCACCACCGCGGGGATTCCGTACTCCCGGGCGACGGTCGCGCCGTGCGAGTTGGGTCCGCCCATCTCCATGACCAGGCCGGAAGCGGTCAGGAACAACGGCGTCCACCCCGGATCGGTGGAGGGCGCGACGAGGATGTCGCCGGGTTCGAGCCGCGCCTTCGCGGGGTCCCGCACGACCCGCGCCACTCCGGTGACCGTGCCCGCCGAGGCCGACGTCCCGTGCAGCGCTCCGTCGCTCTTCTCCACCGCCAGCAGCGTTTCCGGTTCGGTCCCGTCGGAGAGCAACAGCCTGGGCAGGTGCTTGCGGCGGAGCTCGCGCTCGTGCACCTCACGGCGGTCGGCGATGAGTCCGCGGTGGTCGGTTCCCCCGATCAACTCCGAGAGCTCTTCGTAGTCGAGGAAGAACACGTCCTCCGGATCGGAAATCCGCCCGGTTCCGGCGAGTTCGGCCCCGATCGCGCGAAGTTGCTCGCGCGCGGCGGCGATGCCGAGGACCGCGCAGTACTTCGGCAGCTCGCGCATCCCGGCCAGCCGCCGCACCCGGTCGAGCAGGAAGGCCGCGAACCTGGCGTGCAGCCGGTTCGGCAACCGGGACACGATCTCGGTCGCCATCACCTGCGCTTCTTCGGCGCACTGCTGGAAGCGCTGCGCCGCGTCGTGACCGGCATCGCCGGTGCGCGCGTAGTTCTCCACCAGCGCCAGCACCTGGTGGGGGTCCTCGGACCAGCGCGGCACGCCGACGTCGATCTCGCCCGCGGTCCGGTGCCCGTGCCGGGCGAGGAAGTCGTCGAGTCCGTGCAGGACGTCAGCGGGCAGGTCCCGGTCCAGGTAGCGGGTGGTCAGGTCGTCGACGCCGGGCCCGATGCGCTGCGCGATCGCCCACAGCTCCAGGTCCATCTCGGTGGTCACGTTGTGCGGGATCCCGGACAGGACCACGTGGATCTCGGCCTCGTCCGCTCTGGTCAGCCGCGGCAGGAGCTGGGAGAGCAGCAGGATCGGCATCATCCGCGGAGCCACATGAGCCATGCATGATGCGGTGGTCCGCTGCAGCGCGTGCCGCGCGGTGCTCAGCCGGTCCTGCGGGGTCGTCGGTTCGGGAGCGGCGAGGTCGGCGCGCAGCGCGTCGACCCGGCGGAACGCCTCGTCGCGTGCGCGCGCGGGGGAGCGCAGCACTCCCGCCAGCAGCAGCGGAATCCTGTTGCGCGCGAGCACCCGCGCGAGGGCGCGGGCCGTCCGCCACGGGACGCCCGGTTCCAGCGGCAGCCGGGGATCGTCCAGCAAGGACTCGTAGACCCGGCCGGTGCGCGCCTCGGCCGCGGCCAGCAGCTTGGGCAGCACGGCGCGACCGATCCGGTTGCGGGTGGTGCCGGTGATGTCCAGGAAGAGCCACCCGCCGGCCGGCCGGAACAGCGCCGGTCGGACACCGGGTGCGGGCAGGCCGAGCTCGCGCAGCACGCCGGTGGCCACCAGGCCGAGCGTCGCGATGCCCATCGGCGTCAGCGGGCGGTAGACGCCCTGCGCGACGTTGACCGACAGGTAGGTCCTCAGCCCGTCCTCGGTCTCCTCCGGCAGCGGGAACAGGGTGGTGATCGGTCGCGATTGCGTCAGCCAGATGCCGTCCGGGCCGATCGCCCACTCCAGGTCCTGCGGTGAGCCGTAGTGCCGCGCCACGTCCCGCCCGAGCGCGGCGAGCGCGCGGGCCTGCTCGTCGCTGATCGACGCGGTCGCCGAGTCCTGGGTGACGGTCTCCACTCCGCCGCCTGCCACGGCGCGCACGCTGGTCGGTTTGTCGCCGGGTCGACCGGTCACCCGGCCGTTCGCGGAGACGGTGAAGTGGTCCGGGGTGACGGCGCCGGAGACCACCGACTCGCCGAGGCCGGTGTTGGCGTCGATGACGCACTCGCCGCGGTTCCCGGTGACCGGGTCGGCGGTGAACAGCACCCCGGCAGCGCTCGCGTCGACCATCCGCTGCACCACGACCGCGAGCCGGACCGAGGCGTGCTCGATGTCGTTGGCCTCGCGGTAGGAGACGGCGCGGTCGGTCCACAGCGAAGCCCAGCACCGGCGAACCGCGTCCAGCACCGCTTCGTCGCCGACGACGTTGAGGTAGGTGTCCTGCTGCCCGGCGAAGCTCGCGTGCGGCAGGTCTTCGGCCGTCGCGGAGGAGCGCACCGCGACGGGGCCCGGGCCGAGCTCGGCGCAGGCGTCGGTGATGGCGGTGGCCAGCTCCGCCGGGAGCGAGGTGGTGGAGAGCCGTTCGCGGATCTCCCCGGCCGAGCCGGGCAGTCCGTCGAGGAGGTCGGTGACCCGGCAGACCCGCTCGTAGGCCTCGGTCGTGACCACGAAGCCCGGCGGTACCCGGAACCCGGCGCCGATCAGCTCCCCAAGGTTGGCGGCCTTGCCGCCGACCGCCTCGCCCGATCCGGCGCGGACCTCGTCCAGTCGCAGCACCTGCACGGCGACCACCTCCTCGTGCGTCGGACCGACCATAGCTCCGCGCGGGACAGAAAATCAACGTGCGTTGAATTTGGGGCCATCAGGGTGATCTCCGGCCAGAACGCCATCATGATCTCCCCGCGCGGGCATCCCCTCTGCGGAGGAAGGAGTGCGATGGAGTGGCTGATGCTGACCGCGGCGGCGGCCGTGGTCCTGGCGCTGGCGCGGCGGTTGCGGCGCTACGCGGTGCGCAGGCGTTCGGTGGCTCGGGCGAAGACCGAGCTGAACTGGTTCCACCCACCGGCGAAGCGGCGGCCGTACGTCCAGGGCTGTGGAAAACACGCGTCGCCGGAACCCGTCGTCGTGCTGCGGCGCATCGACGGTTCTCCCCTCGGGCGAGTGCCGCGACCTGCGATGACACGACGCAGATGAGCGTTCTTCCACAGGTTGTCCCCAGTCATCCACAGGGGTGGGGATGGTTGTCCACAGGCTGTGGAAAAGCCTCCGGGTACGAAAAGACCCTCCACGCGATCTGCGAGGAGGGTCTTCCGGTGTTGCCCGGCAGCGAGGTCAGTGACCCGCTTCCTTGGCGCGCTCGTACGACTTCTTGATCTCGGCCTCCGCCTCCGAACGGCCGACCCACGTGGCGCCCTCCACGCTCTTGCCCGGCTCCAGGTCCTTGTACACCTCGAAGAAGTGCTGGATCTCCAGCCTGTAGAACTCGGAGAGGTGGTGGATGTCCCGCAGGTGCTCCTGACGCGGGTCGTCCGAAGGAACGCAGATGACCTTGTCGTCGCCGCCCTTCTCGTCGCGCATGCGGAACATGCCGATGGCGCGCGACTTGATCAGGCAACCCGGGAAGGTCGGCTCCTGCACCAGGACCAGGGCGTCCAACGGGTCGCCGTCCTCACCCAGGGTGTTGTCGACGAACCCGTAGTCGGCCGGGTACTGCGTCGCGGTGAACAGCGTCCGGTCGAGCTTGATGCGCCCGGACTCGTGGTCCACCTCGTACTTGTTCCGGTTCCCCTTGGGGATCTCGATCGTGACGTCGAAGTCCACGCGGTTCCTCACTCGTCTTGCGTCGGATGCAGTCGCCCGCTCGCGCGCGCGACCACGTCTAGTGTGGACCACGCTCGGGGTCCAGGCCCCACCGCAGTGTGAGAGCTCGCAATCTGGCAGTCTGACCTCCAGTCGAGGAGGAGCACGTGCCCGAACCCCAGAACACCCGGGGTGAGGTGTCCGAAACCGACGTCCGAGCGGCCTCGCCGGACCAGGATGACCGGCCGCGCACCGCTGCGCCGTCCCCGGATCGAGCTGCTGAGATGTCGGAGAACACCCCGCCCGAAAGCGACCCGGCGGAGCACCGAGTGAGCACCGAGAACAGCGATGCCGCCGGAACCGACGAAGCGGCGACCGACTCGGGCGATACCGGTTCGAGCACGCCCGGTTCTGGGACCAAGACCACATCGGCCGACGCGCCGACCGCCACCGTCCGGGTCGCGGGCAGCCTGTTCGCCGACGATTCCGCCGACGGCTCCGATTCCGCCGACGGCTCCGGCAGTGTCGACGGTGTCGACAGCACCGCGCGACTCCAGAAGGCCGACGTCGGGAGCTCCGTCGCCGAGACGCAGAAGCTCGCCAAGCCCGCAGCCGACGAGCCGGCGCAGGACGACTCCGCAGCTGCGGAGCAGGCCGGTTCCGCCCAGGACGCGGACACCGCCGAAGACGCCCCGGAGGACACCCGGGAGGACTCCGCCGAGGAGACCGCCGCCGATTCCGAGGATGCGGAGGACGCTGCGGCGTCCGGGGAAACCGCTGATCGCGAAGGCTCCGATCAGGAGCCGGACCCCTCCGGCGACGAGTCGGCCGAGGCGAGCGCGGCCGATGCCTCCGAGCGGGAGACGTCCGAGGAGGACTCGGGCACTTCCGGTGAGACCTCCGACTCCGCGGACACCGGTTCCGATGCCGACGAGCCGACCTCCGCTGATTCCGCGTCCGAGGACGAAGCCTCGGAGGAGCAAGGCGGAACCGGGTCTGACGAAGCCGCCGCCTCGACCGACCAGGACGAGACCTCGACGGACGAGCAGCCCGGCGAGGCGGAAACGTCCACGTCCGGAGCCGCTTCCACGGAGTCCGGCTCCACCGGCGCCGACGACACCGGCGCTGACGACACCGACTCCGATGCCGATGTCGCCGACGAGCCCGATGCCTCCGACGACGAGGACGCCGTCGTTGCGGGCACAGCCGCTGCAGGTGCCGTTGCAGCAGGCGCCGTCGCTGCGGGCGCCGCCGTCGAGGACGAGACGAGCGCGCCGGAGCCTGAGCCGGGAACGTCCGAGAAGGCGGAACCCGAATCCGCGGCGGAACCGGAGTGGCCCGCCGAGCAGGCTCAGGCTCCGGAAGCGGAGGACGAGCCGGAGGAGCGCCCGGCCGAGCAGACGCAGATGATCGCCGCGGTCCCGGCCGAGGACCCGGTGGCGGAGCCGGAGGAACGTCCGGCCGAGCAGACGCAGATGATCGCCGCGGTCCCGGCCGAGGACCCGGTGGCGGAGCCGGAGGAACGTCCGGCCGAGCAGACGCAGCAGATCTCCCGGGGCGCGCTGGACGAGGCGCTGGCGGCCGAGGGCAAGCAGGAGCCGCCGGAATCCGCCGCCGAGCAGACCAGCCGCATCGACCTCCGGGACCTGCGGACTTCGGCTCCACCGGAGTCGTCGGCGGAGCAGACGCAGTGGATCGACCAGGTCGATGTCGACGGTCCGCGCACGGCGTCGGCCGCCGACTTCGCGGGCCTCGGCGTCCCGCAGGCCGACCCGGGGAGCGGGCTCACGCCGCCCGCGCCGGGACCGCAGGCCGCGCCGCCGCCGCAAGCGCAGCGGGCCTACGCGAGCCCGGAGGACTTCGCCGGGATCTCCGCGCCGCAGGCGCCGTATCGGCCGGATGACGCCACCGACCCGCACGCCTCGCGCGCGGTTCCGCAGCGCGTCCCGTCGCAGTCGCAGCCGGCCGGGACGACGACGTCGCGCAAGGGACGCGGTCCGCTGATCGGCATCGCGGTCGCGCTGGTCGCGCTGCTGGGAGCCGGGGTCGCGTTCGGCCCGTCACTGGTCGACGCGCTGAGCAAGACCCAGATCGCCGACCCGCCCGCGCCCGTCCACCTCGACCCCGAGATCAAGCCGCTGCGCCAAAACGCTCCTGTTCCGGGGCGGTCCGGGATCAGCGCGGCGCTGGCGGGCCCCACGGCCGATCCGGCGCTGGGCACGTTCGGCGGCACCGTCATGGACGCCCGCAGCGGCGAGGTGCTGTGGCAGCGCAACCCCGGTCAGGCGCTGATGCCGGCCTCGACCGGGAAGCTGCTGGCGATGAGCGCGGCCATGCTGGCCCTCGACCACGACGCGCGGCTGACCACGAAGGTGGTGCGCGGCAGCCAGCCGGGCACGGTGGTGCTCGTCGGCGGCGGTGACCCGACGCTGTCCGCGTTGTCCGGCGACCAGGAGTCGGTGTACCCGGGCGCGCCGAAGCTGGACGACCTCGTGTCGCAGGTCAAGGCGGCTTCCGGCGGGAACGTGAACACGGTGCTGGTCGACACCAGCCGCTACCGGGGACCGGCCGCGGCACCCGGCTGGCTGCCGGAGGACGTGGCCGGCGGGTACTACGCGCCGATGGAACCGGTGATGCTCGACGGCGCCCGGGCGGATCCGGCCAAGGACTACACCCCGCGCACGTCCACCCCCGCCTTGCAGGCCGGGCAGGAGCTGGCGAAGCGACTGGGCGCGGCGAGCGCGGCACCGGGCACCGCCCCGGCCAACGCGCAGGTGCTCGGTCACGTGGCCTCGGCGCCGGTGAGCGAGCTGGTCGAGAACGTCCTGCAGCACTCCGACAACGTCCTCGCCGAGGCGCTGACCCGCGAGGTCGCCATCGCCACCGGCAAGGAGCCGTCCTTCGCCGGTGGGGTGCAGGCGGTGCGAGAGGTGTTGCAGCGCAACGGGTTCGACCTCAACGGCACCACGATGGCCGACGGCAGCGGTCTGTCGCTGGACGACCGGATCACGCCGCAGCTGCTCGGTCAGCTCATGCACCGGGCGACCGCCCCCGCCGGTCCCGACGGCGCGCTGCCGGAGAGCTCCGCGAAGCTGCGCGACCTGCTCCCGGGGATGCCCATCGCGGGAGGCAGCGGCAGCCTCGCCGACCGCTACCAGGGCACGCCCGGCCAGGGCTGGGTGCGCGCCAAGACCGGCACCCTCGACGGGGCGAACAGCCTGGCCGGGAGCGTGGTCACCGAGGACGGCAGGCTGCTGGTCTTCGCGATGATGTCCAACGGGACCAGTTCCGTGGTCGCCCGCCCGGCCCTGGACGAGATCGCCGACGCCCTGCGCGGCTGCGGCTGCCGCTGAAGCGCCGGGGGAGCCCGCGACCTGCGCGCTTCCCCGGTTGCGAGATCCTTAACCCCTGGTCACGGCACGAAAGCCTGATACCTCCCGAGCGTTCCGACGGGTACCGTCAGGGAGGTGAACGCCCGACTCGCCACCCTGCCGTCCGCTGAGACGCCCAAGGCGCTGGACTGGAACGTCGCCGTGGGCACCGCCGTCCGGCTGATGCGGCCGGGACCGGAGGTTCCGAGGGCGGACGCCGAGCGGGCCGTGCGCTCGCTGCGGCGGTTCAGCGTCGAAGCCGAGACCCACGTCCGCGAGCTGACCGGCCTGGGGCTGGACCTGCCGGTCGTGGAAGGTGACGTGGTGGACCGGCCGGACTGGGCGCGCGGTGCGGCCTTCGGCCTGGCCGAGCTGACCGGTGCCGCCCTGTCCGCCGCGGACTCGCTGCCTGAGCGCGGCGAGCTCATGGGCGAGATCAGCGCTCGCAGCGCGGGCGTGCAGGCCGGGGTGGTGCTCGCCTACCTGGGCAGCAAGGTCCTGGGCCAGTTCGACCCCTACGGCGAGTCCGGTGTCGAGGGCCAGCGGGGGCGGTTGCTGCTGGTCGCGCCGAACATCGTGGCCGCGCAGCAGTCGCTGGGCGTGCCCTCCGACGACTTCCTCAAGTGGGTGTGCCTGCACGAGTCGACGCACTGGCTCCAGTTCAACGCGGTTCCGTGGCTGCGCGAGCACTTCGCCGCCGGCCTCGGCCAGCTGCTCTCCCAGATGGACGGCGGCAACGCCGAGCTGCTGGGCAGGCTGCCGAACGTCGTGCGCGAGGCCCGCTCGGGCCGCCGGGCGGATTCCAGCCCCGGGATCGTCGGAGTCCTGGAGCTCCTCCAGTCGCCGGAGCAGCGCGCCGCGCTGGACCGGATCATCGCGATCTCCACGCTGCTGGAGGGCCACGCCGACCACGTGATGGACGCCGTCGGACCGCAGGTCGTGCCCAGCGTCGGCACCATCCGGCAGCGCTTCACCGACCGCCGCAACGGAGGCGGCCTGCTCGATCGCATCTTCCGCAGCCTGCTGGGCGTGGACGCCAAGATCCGCCAGTACGCGCAGGGCGCGGCCTTCACCGACCACGTCGTGGACCGGGTCGGCATGACGGGCTTCAACGCCGTCTGGGCCCAGCCCGACAACCTCCCCACGCGCTCCGAGATCACCGAGCCGGACGCCTGGATCCGCAGGGTTCACGGCTGAGGTCTCCCAACCGCGCGGGTCCGCTCCGGGCGGGGAGAATCGGAGGATGCCGCCTGAGCCCGTTGTGAGTGAGACCCGGACCGCCGTGCGGCGGTTGCTGGAGTCCGCCGAGGCCGCGCCGTTCAAGGGCGCACCGCTGGTGGTGGCCTGCTCCGGTGGTGCGGATTCGCTGGCGCTGGCCGCGGCGGTGGCGCACGTGTCCCGCGAGGTCGGGGCGAGCGCGCAGGCCATCGTGGTCGACCACGGCTTGCAGGTGGGCTCGCAGGCGGTCGCCGACGCGGCGGTCGAGCAGCTGGCCGGGCTCGGACTTCCCGCCCAGGTCGTGGGGGTCGCCGTGGACGGCATGGGCGGTCTGGAGGCCGCCGCGCGGAAGGCGCGCTACGCAGCGCTGCGGGCCGAACGCCCCAGCGGTTCGCTGGTGCTGCTCGGCCACACCCTCGACGACCAGGCCGAAACCGTGCTGATGGGGCTCGGCCGCGGCTCCGGTCCTCGCTCGATCGCCGGCATGCGGTCGCTCGACGAGCCGTGGGCGCGCCCGTTCCTGCCGGTCCGCCGGGCCACCACCGAGGCCGCGTGCCTGGCCCAGGGGCTCGACCCGTGGCAGGACCCGCACAACGCCGACTCCCGCTTCACCCGTGTGCGGTTGCGCACAGAGGTCCTCCCGCTGCTGGAGGACGTGCTGCAGGGCGGTGTCGCGGGAGCCCTGGCCCGCACCGCGCGGCAGCTGCGCGAGGACTCCGAGGCGTTGGAGGCCGTCGCCGAGGTGGAGCTCTCCCGCATCCGCGCCGATCAAGGCCTGGATTGCGGCGCGCTGAAGGTGCTCCCGGCCGCGATCCGGCGGCGCGTGCTGCGGGACTGGCTCCGAGACGAAGGCGTGCCCGAAATGACCGATGCGCACTTGCGCTCCGCCGACGCGCTCATCGCCGAGTGGCGGGGGCAGGGCGGCCCGGCGCTCCCGGGTGACTTTGTGCTGCGCCGAGCGCATGGCAGGCTTCGGGTGGAGACGGCGGACCGCAAGCCGCCGAATGGCTGACGGTGCGCCGGCACGATCGTCGGGGCGGGTCTCCGGCTTGGGGAATTGTTGATCCGACAAGAGGGGAAGCCGAGCCGTGTACGACGGCGATATCGCTTCTGTGCTCATCACCGAGCAGCAGATCAAGGACAAGGTCGCGGAGCTGGCCAAGCAGGTCGACGAGGACTACCAGCAGGGCGGTGATCTGCTGCTGGTCGGAGTCCTCAAGGGCGCGGTGATGTTCATGACCGATTTCGCCCGCGCTCTGCCGCAGCCCGCGCAGCTGGAGTTCATGGCGGTCAGCTCGTACGGCTCGTCCACCTCCTCTTCCGGAGTGGTGCGCATCCTCAAGGACCTGGACCGCGACATCGCGGGCAAGCACGTGGTGATCGTCGAGGACATCATCGACTCCGGTCTGACGCTGTCCTGGCTGCTCAAGAACCTCAAGTCGCGGAACCCCGCGTCGCTGGAGGTCTGCACGCTGCTGCGCAAGCCCGACGCCGTGCAGGTCGACGTCCCGGTGAACTACGTCGGATTCGACATCCCGAACGAGTTCGTCGTCGGGTACGGCCTCGACTACGCGGAGCGCTACCGCGACCTGCCCTACATCGGCACCCTCGACCCGCGGGTCTACACCTCGGGCGTGTGATGCGCTGGTTCGATCGTCCCGCCCGCTCCGGGCGGGGCGATCCTAGTAGGCTGGGCGCCCTGTGCTGGGCGCGGCATGGTCGTGCCCGCGCATCGGCCGGTACGCTGGTCTGAAGGGGTTGACGGTGGGTGTCCGCATCAGGGGCCGTCACCCGAAGTAACAGTCAGGGAGGGTCGAGGCCGCCCGTCGGCCGCAAGTGAATGGACCGAAAGCGCCTGCTCCGCAACCCGCTGCTGTGGATCCTGACAGCGTTTCTGCTGATCTACGCATTCAGCGTGCTCTTCGACGAGACTCGCGCCTACCGCGAAGTCTCCACCTCGCAGGCCTTGGAGCAGATCACCCAGGGCAAGGTCAAAGAAGCGACCATCGAGGACAAGGAGCAGCGGGTCCGGCTGACCCTCAACGACGGCCAGAACTTCCAGGGCAGCAACCAGCTGATCGCGAACTACCCCGCCGGCTCGACAGAGCAGGTGGTCGGGGAGATTCGCAACGCCAACGTGCCCAACTGGAACACCAAGGTCACCCAGGACTCGTTCTGGGTGCAGATGCTCTTCTACCTCGTCCCCATCGGCCTGCTCGTGCTGTTGCTGATGTGGATGATGAACAACGTTCAGGGCGGCGGGAACCGCGTCATGAACTTCGGCAAGTCCAAGGCCAAGCAGCTGACCAAGGACATGCCCAAGACGCTGTTCGGCGACGTCGCCGGTGCCGATGAGGCCGTCGAAGAACTGCACGAGATCAAGGACTTCCTGCAGAACCCGGGTCGCTACCAGGCCCTGGGCGCGAAGATCCCGAAGGGCGTGCTGCTCTACGGCCCGCCCGGTACCGGTAAGACCCTGCTGGCCCGCGCGGTCGCAGGCGAGGCCGGCGTGCCGTTCTACTCGATCTCCGGTTCCGACTTCGTCGAGATGTTCGTCGGTGTCGGTGCCTCCCGCGTCCGCGACCTGTTCGAGCAGGCCAAGCAGAACGCTCCGTGCATCATCTTCGTCGACGAGATCGACGCGGTCGGCCGCCAGCGCGGCGCGGGCCTCGGCGGCGGTCACGACGAGCGCGAGCAGACGCTGAACCAGCTGCTCGTCGAGATGGACGGCTTCGACTCGCGCGGCGGCATCATCCTGATCGCCGCCACGAACCGCCCGGACATCCTGGACCCGGCGCTGCTGCGCCCGGGCCGCTTCGACCGCCAGATCCCGGTCTCCGCCCCGGACCTGCGGGGCCGCAAGGCGATCCTGGGCGTGCACTCCAAGGGCAAGCCGTTGTCGCAGGACGTCGACATGGAGGGGCTGGCCAAGCGCACCGTCGGCTTCTCCGGTGCCGACCTGGAGAACGTGGTCAACGAGGCCGCGCTGCTCACGGCCCGCGAGAACGGTCAGCTGATCAACGCCGTCGCGCTGGAGGAGGCCGTCGACCGCGTCGTCGGCGGACCCCGGCGCAAGAGCAAGATCATCTCGGAGCGCGACAAGAAGATCACGGCCTACCACGAGGGCGGGCACGCGCTGGCCGCGTGGGCCATGCCCGACCTGGAGCCGGTCTACAAGCTCACGATCCTGCCGCGCGGCAGGACCGGCGGTCACGCGCTCGTCGTCCCCGAGGACGACAAGGACATGATGACCCGCTCGGAGATGATCGGTCGTCTGGTGTTCGCGCTGGGTGGCCGCTCCGCCGAGGAGCTGATCTTCCACGAGCCGACCACCGGTGCCTCCAGCGACATCGAGCAGGCGACCAAGATCGCCCGCGCGATGGTCACCGAGTACGGCATGACCGCCCGGCTGGGCGCGGTCAAGTACGGCAAGGAGGAGGGCGACCCGTTCCTGGGCCGCACCGCCGGCCAGCAGGCGAACTACTCGCTGGAGGTCGCGCACGAGATCGACGAGGAGGTGCGCAGGCTGATCGAGGCCGCGCACACCGAGGCGTGGGAGGTGCTCAGCACCTACCGCGACGTGCTCGACGACCTCGTGCTGGAGCTCATCGAGAAGGAGACGCTCAACCGCAAGGACCTGGAGCGCGTCTTCTCCCGGGTCGAGAAGCGGCCGCGGATCACCGCGTTCAACGACTTCGGCGGGCGCACCCCGTCGGAGAAGCCGCCGGTCAAGACCCCGGGTGAGCTGGCCAAGGAGCGCGGTGAGCCGTGGCCCCCGGTCACCGAGGAACCGACCCCGGCGCCTGCGCAGAACACCGAGGAGCAGCTGCAGAACGGCACGCCCGCTCCCGTCCAGGAGCAGGAGCCGGCGGGTGCCGGCGCCAACCAGGGCACGGTGCAGTACCAGCAGCCGCAGTCGGGTCAGCAGGTTCCCTCCGCGGTGCCGCCGAACTACGGTGCACCTCCTGGATGGACCCCAGCGACCAACCCGTCCGGTTCGAACTACAACTGGACCCCTTCCTGGGAACGCGGCCAGCAGCCGTCCGAGAAGGGTGAGTCGCAGTCCGAACGGCCCGAGGGCCAGGACTCGTCCAGGGACAACGGCAGCGGCAACAACGGCCGCTGATACTGGCGGGCGCAGCGCCCGCCGGGGCGCTGCGAAGCCAGTGGAGGAAAGCAACAGTGACCAACCCGGTCGACGAGCCGATCGGGGCGGGGGACACCCGCCCCGACGGCTCTTTTCACATCCCGCAGTTCGACCAGGCGCGCGCCGAGGCCGCGGTCCGGGAACTGCTCCTCGCAGCTGGTGAGGACCCCGAGCGCGACGGCTTGAGGGAGACGCCGCAGCGCGTCGCCCGCGCCTACCGCGAGCTGTTCGCGGGGCTCTACACCGACCCGGACGAGGTCCTGGACAAGACCTTCGACGAGGCCCACGAAGAACTCGTCCTGGTGCGGGACATCCCCGTGTACTCGCAGTGCGTGCCGAGCAAGCAAACCGTCAACTTGGTCGGTGGAGCGAAACGCGCTCGGGACGTCCAGCTCGGAGATCGTTTCTGGACCCTCGTCGATGGCAAGGTCGAGCAGACCGAAGTCGTCGGGGTGAGCTCCCATGAGAAGCGTGAACTCGTCGAAGTCGTCACGGAGAAGGGTCGATTCCAGGTCACTCCTGATCACCCGCTGGCAACCCCGCAGGGTTGGCAGGAAGCCAAGGACGTGGAGGGGACCTACATCGAGTGGACCCCGCCGAGGAAGTTGTGCCGTCAGCGGTGGCAGCCGATGGTGGGATACGAGTTCGGTTACGTCCTGGGCGCCTTGTGCTCGGACGGCACGGTGGGCGACACCTGCGTCTCGTTGGTGGTCAACGACCGTGACTTCGCGAAGCAATTCGCCTACGCACTCGACCAGGCCTTCGGTATCGATGCGTCGATCGAAGAGGTCGAGAGGCCGTCCGGTTATCTCCAACGCCAGGTCGAAGGCTTCCGAGTGCGAGTCGTGTCGTCGTACTTGGCGGATTTGGTGAGGCAGTACGTGGGGGGCGACGCGCATCACCAGAGGCAGCGGTTCCCGCGAGTCGTGATGTCCAACGAGATCACGTTCCGCGGCTTTCTGAACGGCTACGTCGATGGCGACGGGTTCCGGTCGAAGAGTGGGCGCGGCCGGATGTTGACGAGCATGAACGCTGGCTTCCTGGCAGACGTTGCTCAGGTGCTCGGTGCTCGGTTCACGCCGAAGAGCCCCGACGTCTCGCGGCTGTGGGTCGCCGATGACTGGCCGCTGCGGCACGGCTTCAGTCAGGAGTCCCATCGCACCGACTTGATCGAGTCGCAGTGGGTCAAGGTCGAGTCGGTTCAGCGCCTTGAGGCGAACGGGGCCAAGCCGTACACGGTGTACAGCTACAAGTGCGAACCGCACCCGACCTTCCTGATCAGCGGGCATTTGACGCACAACTGCGAACATCACCTTCTGCCCTTCCACGGCAACGCGCACATCGGGTACATCCCGAACTCGCAGGGCCGGGTGACCGGGCTGTCCAAGCTGGCCCGCCTGGTCGACCTCTACGCCAAGCGCCCGCAGGTGCAGGAAAGGCTGACCTCGCAGGTCGCCGATGCCCTGGTGCGCAAGCTGGAACCGCGCGGCGTGATCGTGGTGATCGACGCCGAGCACCTGTGCATGGGGATGCGCGGGGTGCGCAAGGCGGGTTCGACGACCACGACATCGGCGGTGCGCGGCATCTTCCGCAGCTCGGCTTCGTCCCGCTCCGAGGCGTTGTCGCTGATCAGGGGGCGTTGATGCACCCGAAGTTGCCGAACCCGACGCGCTGCGCGGTGATGGGGATCCTCAACGTCACACCGGATTCCTTCTCCGACGGCGGGCGTTACCTGGACCGGGCGGCGGCGGTGGCGCACGGCGTCGAGATGCACCGCATGGGCGCGGACATCATCGACGTCGGAGGTGAGTCCACCCGGCCCGGTTCGGAGCGGGTGGACGCGGCCACCGAGATCGAGCGGGTCCTGCCGGTCGTGCGCGAGCTGGTCGCAGCCGGTGTCCCGGTCAGCGTGGACACCACCCGCGCCAAGGTCGCGGCCGCGACCGCGGGCGCGGGCGCGTCGGTGATCAACGACGTCTCCGGCGGCCTGGCCGACCCGGGGATGGCGCACGTAGCGGCCGACACGGGCCTGCCGTGGGTGCTGATGCACTGGCGCGGGCACAGCAAGGACATGAACTCCCTCGCCGAGTACGGCGACGTGGTCGCCGACGTGCGCGAGGAGCTGCTCAAGCAGGTCGACGTGGCGGTGCGGGCGGGCGTCGCCGAGGAGGCGATCGTGCTCGACCCGGGCCTGGGGTTCGCCAAGACCGGCAGGCACGACTGGCAGCTGCTGCAGAACCTCGACAGCCTCATCGACCTGGGATTCCCGGTTCTGGTCGGGGCTTCCCGGAAGCGCTTCCTCGGCACGCTGCTGGCCGATGATGACGGGGCTCCACGCTCGCCGGAGGGCCGCGAGACCGCCACCGCCGTGGTCTCCGCGCTGTCCGCGGACAGGGGAGCGTGGGGGGTGCGGGTGCACGACGTGCGGCGCTCGCTGGACGCGGTGGCGGTGACCGCCGAGTGGCGCAGCGGAGGAGAGTGCGTTGGCTGACCGGATCACGCTGACCGGACTGCAGGTCCGCGGCAACCACGGCGTCTTCGACCACGAGAAGCAGGACGGCCAGGACTTCTCGGTCGACATCACCGTCTGGCTCGATCTGGCCGATGCCGCGGCCACCGACGACCTGAGCAAGACGCTGCACTACGGCGAGCTCGCGGAGATGGCGGCCGGGATCGTCGGCGGTCCGTCCCGGGACCTCATCGAAACCGTCGCCGCCGAGATCGCCGACGAGGTGATGCGCGACGAGCGCGCCTTCGCCGCCGAGGTCACGCTGCACAAACCGCACGCGCCGATCCCGCTGGCCTTCGCCGACGTCGCGGTCACCATCCGGCGCTCCCGCAGGGGCGGGCGCGGCAACGTGGTGCCGGCGTGAGCCGAGCGGTCCTGTCCCTCGGCTCGAACCTCGGCGACCGGTTGCGCTACCTGCGTCTGGCGGTCGAGGGCTTCGCCGACGCGCTGGTCGCCGCCTCGCCCGTCTACGAGACCGCGCCCTGGGGCGTCACCGACCAGCCCGACTTCCTCAACGCGATCCTCGTCGTCGAGTCCCCGGACGTCGACGAGTGGGGCTGGCTCCGCCGCGCCCAGGAGCTGGAGCGGCAGGCCGAACGCGTCCGCGAGCAGCGCTGGGGGCCCAGGACGCTGGACGTGGACGTGGTCGTGGTGGACGAGGTCCGCAGCGATCACCCGGACCTCGTGCTCCCGCACCCGGGAACCCCGAGCCGCGCCACGGTCCTCATCCCGTGGCTGGCGGTGGACCCCGACGCCCGCGTTCCCGGGCACGGACCGGTCGCCGACATCCTCGCGACCCTCCCCAGCGCGGACGTCGAGGACGTCCACCTCAGAGCGGACCTGACCCTCCACTAGGGAGCCCGGGACCCTGAGTTCTCGCCGGAGCGTCGGTGCCCGATCTCCCAGTTTTAGGGGTCGTTTCAGTATCGCCTTGCTTGGCGGTGCGGGTAGCGGAACCTCACACGCCGCCTGGGCTCCGTGCGCCGCGACTTATGTATGCCAATACACGGCGTCGCGGCGTACTCACCCAGACGGCGTGTGAGAACCCGCGGCGGTGCGGGCTGAGTCCCACACCTGAAGCAACGGCTCCGCCGCATTCTGAAACGACTCCTTAGTCCAAACCGAGGACCTTCGGTGTCCGTTTTGTCTGCTCAGTTTGGACTAAAACTGGGCGCTGCCGCGATCCGAATTCGAAGCAGCTACCCAAAACCGGCGGGCTCGTTCGCGGATCTGGTGGAGGTGGGATGCTTGGGGGGTGGCACGGCGCACTGAGCAGATGAGCTTCACCAAGCCCGGACAACTGGTCGCGGCGGGGTTGGTGGCCGCAGCGGTCGTCTTCCTGGTCTCCCGCCTGATGTACGGGGATCTCCCACCGCTCCCGCTGCTCGCCGGAGCGACGCTGCTGCTGATCGCCGTCGTGGACGTGGTGCTCGCCGCGGTGCTGAAACCCCGCGTGCGGCGCAAGCCCGGCGTGGAGCCCGTCGAGTCGCTGACCGCAGCACGAGCGGTCGCGCTGGCGAAGGCGTCGTCGCTGGCCGGGGCGATCATGGCCGGTGCCTGGATCGGACTGCTCGGACACCTGCTGCCGATGCTGAGCACTGTGGAGGCCGCGCGGTCGGACACCTTCGCGGCCGTCGTCGGGGTGATCAGCGCGGCCGCGCTGATCGGCGCGGGACTGTGGTTGGAGCACTGCCTCCGCAACCCCGACGATCCCGAAGACCCCTGCGAGGACGAGTGATCGCGCACATCGCTGGTCCGTTCGGATCAGCGCCCCATCCGCTGCGCTGGGCAATGTGCTGAGGGTTTGGCTCACCTTCAGGTCTCGAACTGATAACCGCCTTGTACGGTGGCGCCATGTCCGAGCGCGGCACTACCGACAACGACCCCGGCAGCGGGCGATCCAACCTCCTGTGGGGCGGCGCGCTCGTGCTCGCCGCAGCGGCGACGTCGTTGCTGGTCCTCAGCGACGACGCCCGGATGCTCCGGCTCGGTCTGATCGCGGCGCTGTGGGCGGCTCTCCTGGGCGCTTTCGCGGTGGCGCGGCTGCGGCACCGGGTGGCGGAGAGCGAGCAGGCCGTCGCCGACCAGCAGCGGATCTACGAGCTGGAGCTGGAGCGCGAGATCGCCGCGCGCCGCGAGCACGAGGCGGAAGCCGAGGCCGAGGCGAGGCGCCGCGCGTCCGAGGAGTCCGGTGAGCAGATCCGCGCGTTGCAGGCCGAGCTGACCAAGCTGCGCACGACCCTGGAACAGGTGATCGGTGGGGACGTGCTCTTCGAGCGGGTCGCGCTGCGCGCGGAGTCCACGCGGGTCCGCTCGCTGCCGGAGCGTTCGCAGGGCGAGACGAAGCTCGTCCAGCACCGGCCCCAGCGCCCCAAGACGATCCACCAGCCGGTCCAGCAGAAGCAGCCCGCTCCGGTGCAGGCGGCCGCTCCGGTTCCGGCCTCCGCTGCGGCGAAGACGGACGTGATGGCCCGGCTCTCCGGCGAGGTGCCGCTCGACGCGCCGAAGCGGGAACCGGAGCAGCAGACGCCGAAACCGCAGATGGCGCAGGCCTTCTCGCAGCGCCGAGAGGCGCAGCGCCCGGAACCGCAGGGATTCCCGCAGACCCCGGCGACGCAGACCGCAGCGCCGCAGGACCCGGCACCGCAGGCCGCAGCACCGCAGGCCGCAGCGCCGCAGGCGCAAGCGCCGCAGCGTCCCGAGCCGCAGCGTCCCGAGCCGCAGCGTCCCGAGCCGCAGCGTCCGGACCGGACCGCTTACGAGCGGCCGAGCCCGGCGCCCGACCCGGCAGGCGCGCACACGGCGGGCACCTCGGTCGACGACCTCATCGCGGCCTACGGCGGAGCCTCCGACACGCAGCGCCGCCGCCGTCGTCGCTCCTGAACGCGGCGGAAGGTGACCAATCGGACCCGTGCTGATTCGCGTTCTCTAGGGTCTGGGGCGTGTCGAGTAATGATCACGCGGAGGCGGTCGCTGACGTCTCCCGCGCGCGCCGGCTGCAGAGCCGCAAGCACCACGCCGTCGGTTGGCCGATCGCCGGTCTGATCCTGCTCGGGATGATCGGGCTGGTCATGCTGGGGATCACGACGTCCAGGGTCGGTGCTCTGCCCGCCGTTTTCGGTGCCGCCGCCGCCCTCCTCCCGGTCGGTGTCGTGGTGGCCGCGACGGTGTGGATCGACCGCTGGGAGCCCGAACCGCCGATGCTGATGATCGGCGCGTTCCTCTGGGGCGCGGGCGGTGCCACGGCCTGCTCGCTGCTGCTCAACAACACCTCGCAGTCGGTGGCGAACCTGCTGATGGGCCACGGTGATCACCGCTTCTTCCTGACCGCGGTGATAGGGCCGGTGGTGGAGGAAGCCGCCAAGGCCGTGTTCGTGGTGGGGCTGTGGATGCGCCGCCGAGCCGAGTTCAACGGGCTGGTCGACGGCATCGTCTACGCGTCGCTGACCGCGGCCGGTTTCGCCTTCACCGAGAACATCCTCTACTTCGGCAAGGCCTTCGCCGACGGTGGAGTGACCGGGGGAGCGGTCGTCGCGCTGTTCGTGCTGCGCGGCGTCCTCGCGCCGTTCTCGCACCCGCTGTTCACCGCGATGTTCGGGATCGCCGTCGGTTTCGCGTGGGGCGCTCGGACCCGGCTCCAGCAGTTGGGCTGGCTGCTCGCCGGTTATCTCGTCGCGGTGCTGCTGCACGCGGTGTGGAACTCGGCGACGTTCCTCGGCGGGACCGGCTTCATCAACGTCTACTTCCTGATCATGGTGCCGGTCTTCCTCGGCACGTTCGCCCTGATCATGTGGCAGCGCAAGCGCGAGCAGCGCATCGTCGTCGCGCAGCTGCCCAAGCTGGAGCGGGCCGGGTTGGTCGCCCGCAGCGAGATGGAGCTGCTGGCGAGTCTGACCGGCAGGCAGGGCTGGCTGCGCAAGGTCAAGCGCCACGCCGGTCCCCAGGCCGCCAAGTCGGTGCGCGACTACCAGATCGCGGTCACCGAGCTGGCGTTCCTGCAGCACCGCTCGGAGGCGGGGCGCACCACCAGCGCCGCACGTCGCGCGCGGCGGGACAAGCTGATCGTCGACCTCAAGCAGGCCCGCCGGTCGGCCGCCGGTCGGCAGGAAGCGATCCAGACGGCCAGGATCAACATCGACGAGCTCACCCGCCGGGTCCCGAAACCACGGCCGTGAGGTCCGCCCTCCGCGAGGTGGCGGGCGAAGCATCACCAGGGTGGTTCTCGCCACCTTTGGCGGGCGTGGAGTAGCCCCGGCCCGGGGTGTTGGGGCTACTCTCGCGGCGCTGTCTGGTACCCGGTATCGGGACTGGAACGGTTTGGGAGGAACACGTGGCGATGTCCGCTGAACCCACGGGCCCACGGCTGCGAGCAGGAGTGATCTCCGCCGGCCGGGTGGGCTCCGTCCTGGGTGCCGCGCTGCAGCGGGTCGGGCACGAGGTCGTCGGTGTCTCGGCGGTGTCGGACGCCTCGCTGCGCCGTGCCGAGGAGCTGCTGCCGGGCGTGCCGATCGAGCCGCCGGACGTGGTCGCGGGCAGTGCCGAACTGCTGGTCCTGGCCATCCCGGACGACGCGATCCCCGGCATGGTGCGGGGTCTCGCTTCCGCGGGTGCGCTGCGCGCGTCCCAGCTGATCGTGCACACCTCGGGTTCGCAGGGCGTGGCCGCGCTGGCCCCGGCCGCCGCGCTCGGCGCGCTGCCGATGGCGATGCACCCCGCGATGACCTTCACCGGTCGCTCCGAGGACGTCGAGCGGCTCTCCGACGCCTGCATGGTCATCACCGCCGACGAGATCACCGGCTGGAGCGTCGCCGAGAGCATCGCGATCGAGCTGGGCATGGAGCCGGTGCGCCTGCCGGAGGAGGCCCGCCCGCTCTACCACGCGGCCCTCACCCACGGCGCGAACCACCTGATCACGCTGGTCAACGAGTGCCAGCAGCTGCTGCGCGACGCCGGGGTGGAGGTGCCGGGCCGGGTGATGGCGCCGCTGCTGTCGGCGTCCCTGGACAACGCGCTGCGGCTCGGCGACCGGGCCTACACCGGTCCGGTCGTGCGCGGTGATGCGGGAACGGTGCGCGGGCACCTGCGCACGTTGTCCGACGCCGATCCGGATGTCGTTCCCGGCTACCGGGAACTGGCCCGGCGCACGGCGTTCCGGGCGGAGCGGAGCGGAATGCTGCGCGACGACGTCGCCGCGCGGGTGCGCGAGGCGCTCGACGAGGAGCAGGCTTGATCCGCGATCTTCGCGGCGAGGACATGGAGTCGACGATGACCGACAACCCCGGCTACCGGCGCGGCGAGCTGACCGTGCACGCCGACCCGGCGGAGCTGGCGCGGGTCACCCGCGCGCTGCGCTCGACCGGCCGCAAGGTGCACCTGGTGCCCACGATGGGTGCGCTGCACCGCGGTCACCTGGAGCTGATCAAGCGAGCCCGCCAGGACATCAACGCCGTCGTGGTGGTGTCGATCTTCGTCAACCCGCTGCAGTTCGGGCCGAATGAGGACTTCGAGCGCTACCCGCGGACCTTCGAGGCCGATGTCGAGGCCTGCCGCGAAGCCGGTGTCGGCCTGGTCTTCGCGCCGGACGTGGACGCCATGTACGGCGGTGGCAGGGAGCTGTCGGTGCACGCAGGGCCGCTGGGCGAGGAGCTCGAAGGCGCCAGCCGCGCGGGGCACTTCGACGGGATGCTTACCGTGGTGCTCAAGCTGCTCAACATCGTGCGCCCGGACCTGGCGTTCTTCGGCGAGAAGGACTACCAGCAGCTGGTGCTGATCCGGAAGATGGCGCGGCAGTTCGACCTGGACTCCGCGATCCAGGGCATCCCGATCGTCCGGGAGTCCGACGGCCTGGCCCTGTCCAGCCGCAACGTCTACCTCGATGAGGAGCAGCGGCGGGCGGCGCTGGCGCTCTCGGCGTCGCTGACCGCCGCCGCGCACGCGGCCGTGGGCGGGCCGGAGGCGGTCTTGGCGGCGGCGCGCGAGGTGCTGGCCACCGAACCGCTGGTGCAGCCGGACTACCTGGAGCTGCGCGACCCGGACCTGGGTCCGGCGCCGGAGTCCGGCGAGGCGCGCCTGCTGGTGGCCGCGAAGGTCGGCTCCACCAGACTGCTCGACAACGCGATGGTCCTGCTCGGCGAGTGAATCCGGCCCTAGGAGGTCAGCGATGTTCCGCACGATGTTGAAGTCCAAGGTCCACCGGGCCACCGTCACCCAGGCCGACCTGCACTACGTCGGCTCGGTGACCGTCGACAAGGACCTGATGGAAGCGGCCGATCTGCTGCAGGGCGAGCAGGTCGCGATCGTCGACGTCACCAACGGCGCCCGGCTCGAGACCTACGTGATCACCGGAGAGCGGGGTTCCGGGGTGATCGGGATCAACGGGGCCGCCGCGCACCTGATCGAGCCCGGTGACATCGTCATCCTCATCGCCTACGGCGTGATGGACGAGCTCGAAGCCCGTTCGTTCCAGCCCAAGGTGATCTTCGTCGACGCCGACAACAAGCCGGTGGAGCTGGGCACCAACCCCGGTCGCGCACCGGAGGGCTCGGGTCTGCTGACCTCGCAGGCCGACGCGGAGACCGATGATGCGGCCAAGCTGGACGCCCTGCTCCAGCAGCCCGAGAACTGACCGGTTCAAGAGTCTGTTGGTGGCCTTGCTCAGCGGTGCGGGTAGCGGAACCTCAGACGCCGTCTGAGAACCCGCGGCGGTGCCGGTTGCTCAGGTGGGGCGAGGAGAAAGCCCCTTCGGCGCTTGCCTGACGTGTTTGTGAAGGGATCGCTCGTGCTGCTGGCCATCGACGTCGGAAACACCAACATCGTTCTCGGTCTGTACGACGACGTCACCGATCCGCCGGACGTGGCCGCGACGCTGGTCCGGGACTGGCGGATGCGCACCGAACCGCGCATGACGGCCGATGAGATGGCGCTGACCATGCGCGGTCTGCTCGGCGAGCACGCGGAGGAGGTCACCGGCATCGCGGCCCTGTCGACGGTGCCGGCTCTGCTGCGCGAGCTGCGGGTGATGCTGGACCGCTACTGGAGCGAGGTTCCGCGGGTGGTCGTGGAGCCCGGGGTTCGCACCGGCGTCCCGCTGCTGGTGGACAACCCGAAGGAGGTCGGGGCGGACCGGGTGATCAACACCTTGGCCGCGCACCACCTGCACGCCAGCAACTGCGTGGTGGTGGACTTCGGGACCTCGACCAACATCGACGCCATCTCGGCCAAGGGCGAATTCCTCGGTGGCGCTTTCGCCCCGGGCGTGGAGATCTCGCTGGACGCGCTGGCGTCCCGCGCCGCCCAGCTGCGCAAGGTCGAACTGGTCCGCCCGCGTTCGGTCATCGGGAAGAACACCGTGGAATGCCTTCAGTCCGGAATTCTTTTCGGATTCGCGGGTCAGGTCGACGGACTCGTCCGGCGAATCGTGGACGAGCTCGAAACCACTCACGGGGGTCCCACCACGGTGCTGGCCACCGGGGGCCTTGCCCCGCTGGTCTTCTCCGAATCCACGACGATCACACATCACGTCCCGGACCTCACGCTCCTCGGTCTGCGCCTCGTCTACGACCGCAACTTCCGCTGACCGCACGACAGCGATCAGCCGGGAAGCGCTCGTCGGGCGAGCCGCGAAGTCGCTCTCCCGGTGTCGCTATCCCGGTGTCGTGACGTCGGGTCGTGGGCTCGGGTTCCCTTGTGGGCGGGTGGGGAAGTTTTCATGAAAACTTCCCCCCCAAAAAAAAGACGCATCAGGAGTGGTGCGCGGGAAGCCGGGAACCGGTCGGGTTCACGCGTCCGCACCGCCGAGCAGGCCGCCGAAAGCCGACAGCGCACCACTACGTACCCTGTTTCGCGTGACTGACCAGGACACTTCCAATCCCCCGGCAAGCGCTGACGGCGTCGAAGACCTGCCGGAACAGATGCGGATCCGGCGGGAGAAGCGGGAGCGCCTGCTCGATGCCGGGGTCGACCCGTATCCGGTGACGCTGCCCATCACGCACGGGCTGGCCGAGATCCGCTCCACCCACGAGGGCTTGGAGGCGGACACCGCGACCGGCGAGCAGGTCGGCGTGGCCGGCCGCGTGATGTTCCTGCGCAACACGGGCAAGCTGTGCTTCGCCACGTTGCGCGCGGGTGATGGGACCGAGCTGCAGGCGATGCTCAGCCTCAAGCAGGTCGGTGAGGAATCGCTGACGTCCTGGAAGGGCGAGGTGGACCTCGGCGACCACGTCTTCGTGCACGGTGAGGTCATCACCTCCCGGCGCGGTGAGCTCTCGGTGATGGCCGATGAATGGCGGATGGCGGCGAAGTCGCTGCGCCCGCTGCCGGTCATGCACAAGGAACTCGGCGAGGAAATGCGAGTCCGGCAGCGCTACGTGGACCTGATCGTGCGCAAGCAGGCCGCGGAAACGGTGCGCACGAGGGCGGCGGTGCAGCGTTCGCTGCGCGATTCCTTCGAGCAGCGCGGATACGTCGAGGTGGAAACCCCGATGCTGCAGACGTTGCAGGGCGGTGCGGCCGCTCGTCCGTTCACGACGCATTCCAACGCCTTCGACATGGAGCTGTTCCTGCGCATCGCGCCGGAGTTGTATCTGAAGCGTTGTGTTGTCGGTGGGATCGAGAAGGTTTTCGAGATCAACCGAAACTTCCGGAACGAGGGCAGTGATTCTTCCCACTCTCCCGAGTTCGCGATGCTCGAGTTCTACCAGGCCTATGCCGATTACGACGTCATGGCCGATCTGACCAGGTCGCTCATCCAGGAAGCGGCCGAACGGGTCTCCGGTTCCCAGGTGGTCACGTGGTTCGACGGAACCGAGTACGACCTCTCCGGCGAGTGGGCGACGCTGACGATGTACGAGTCGTTGTCCGAAGCGCTCGAATCCGAGGTCACGCCGGAAACTCCTGCTGAAGCGCTGCGCGAGCACGCGGATGCGCTGGGTTTGCAGGTCGATCCGAAGATGGGTCACGGCAAGCTCGTGGAAGAGCTGTGGGAGCACACCGTCGGTGACCATTTGACCGCTCCCACGTTCGTCCGCGACTTCCCGGTGGAGACCTCGCCGCTGACTCGGCAGCACCGCGAGAAGGCGGGCGTTGCGGAAAAGTGGGATCTCTACGTTCGCGGCTTCGAGCTCGCCACGGGTTACTCGGAACTGGTGGATCCGGTTGTGGAACGCCAGCGCCTGGAGGAGCAGGCGAAGCTCGCGGCGGCCGGAGATGACGAGGCCATGCCGGTCGACGAGGACTTTTTGCGCGCTCTGGAGTACGGAATGCCTCCCAGCGGCGGCGTGGGAATGGGTATCGACCGGTTGTTGATGGCGTTGACCGGTCTCGGTATCCGGGAGACGATCCTGTTCCCGTTGGTCCGCCCGGAATGACCCGATCAGGGTGGCGCTGCAGAATTTTGTGGACTGGATGAGTGCATTATCGGAGTTGCTGCGCTAACCTGACCCCAGAATGTGTCGGCGACGGCTATAAGCGCACTTCCAAGTGTCGCCGCCGTGCTTGCCCAAGTGCGGCTGGCGTTCTGGCGAGGGGGTTTCCGCTCCCAGCAGATGGTTGCTGTCCCGCCAAAGCACAATTTTTTGCTCGGGGAGGACTTCGAAGATGGCGCAGAAGGTCACTGTCACCCTTGTCGACGATCTGGATGGTGGGCAGGCCGACGAAACCGTTGAGTTCGGATTGGACGGGGTGTCGTACCAGATCGACCTTTCCGCCGACAATGCCGGAGATCTGCGGGAGGCGATGGCCAACTACGTCTCCAACGCTCGGCGTGCCGGTGGGCGGAAGAAGCCGGGCCCGCGTCCCGGTGCTGCGGCGCGTTCCACCGGTGGTTCCACCAGTGCGGACCGGGAGCAGAACCAGGCCATTCGGGAATGGGCGCGCAAGCGCGGCTTGAAGGTGTCCGACCGCGGTCGCATCCCGGCCGACATCGTCGAGCAGTACCACCAGGCGAACTGAAGTCGCGTTCCAAGAGGCGTTTGCCGGGTCGTCGGGGCTCGGGAAACGCCTCTTGTTGCGTTCGGGTAACTCATTTCCACGGTTTAGCGGGGTAGATCAACTCTTTGCCGAATAGGCGCACGCATAACGCCGGCGGTCGCACGTCGGCTTCGGCTCTTGAACCTTTTACGACCTGGGCTCTCGGTGCTGCCGACCGCGCTTGTGACGGCGAACATTCGAACCCGCTCTGTCGGTGTCGCTTAGGTTGTCCTAACCTGGGCACGTCCGGGTGAACACCGAAGGGGAGTGGGACGTGGCTCGAACGGAGGCTCTCACCGAGCCGCCCACGTCGGAAACCGCGTCCACCGCACCTGGTGCGCGCCTGAAGCGCAGACGATCCCGCCGGCTCACCGGCATCGGGATCCTGCTGCTCGTGCTGCTGGCCAGCGCCGTGCTGAGCGTGGCCGTCGGAGCCAAGACGATCCCGCTCGCCGACGTGTGGAGCGGGCTGATCGGGCCGGGCGGAACCGAGAACGACCTGATCATCCAGGAGCTGCGGATCCCGCGGACGATCGCCGGCGTGCTGGCGGGTGCCGCGCTCGGCCTGGCCGGTGCGCTGATGCAGGGGCACACCCGCAACCCGCTGGCCGATCCCGGCATCCTCGGCATCACCCAGGGCGCGGGTCTCGGCGTCGTGCTCGCCGTCTACACCTTCGGCATCTCGACGCTGTTCGGCTTCATCTGGTTCGGCTTCGCCGGTTCGCTGATCGGTGCGGTGGCCGTGTTCGCGATCGGCTCGATGGGCAGGGGCGGAGCCACGCCGGTGACGCTGGCCCTGGCCGGCATGGCGATCAGCTCCCTGCTGCACGCGATCACCTCCGCGCTGGTGCTCACCGACCAGCAGACGATGGACACCTACCGGTTCTGGAAGGTCGGCTCGATCGCCATGACCGATCCGTCGGTGCTGCCGCAGGTCGCGCCCTTCCTGGTGGTCGGCCTGGTGCTGGGCCTGGCCAACGCGACCAGCCTCAACGCCCTGTCGCTGGGCGACGACGTGGCCAGCTCGCTGGGCCACCGGGTGGTCTGGGCGCGCCGCGCCGGGATCGCCGCGGTGAGCGTCCTGGTGGGTGGTGCGGTGGCGATCTGCGGGCCGATCGGCTTCGTCGGTCTCGTCGTGCCGCACGTCGCCCGCTTCTTCACCGGAGCCGACTACCGCTGGCTGCTGCCCTTCGCCGCGCTGCTGGGTTCCTCACTGGTGCTGCTGACCGACGTGCTCGGCCGCATCGTCGCCCGGCCCGCCGAGGTGCAGGTCGGCGTGATGCTGGCGCTGGTCGGCGCCCCGTTCTTCATCGCGCTCGTGCGACGCCGGAATTTGGTGCGGCTATGACGGCGACCGTTCAGGACCGGCCGGGTGAGGTCGCCGGGCGGCGACCGCTGCGCGTCGGCCCGTTCTCCGGCGTGATCCGGCCGCGGCCGCTGCTGGCGCTGGCGGGCGGCCTGCTCGTGCTGCTGGCCGTGTTCGTCCTCGACGTCGGCATCGGCGAGTACCAGATCAGTCCTGCTGAGGTGCTCAGCACGCTCTTCGGCGGAGGCAGCCGCGCGCAGTCGATCATCATCTGGGAGCTGCGGATGCCGCGCGGGCTGACCGCGCTGCTCGTGGGCGCCGCGCTCGGTCTGGCGGGCGCGATCATGCAAGCGCTCGCCCGCAACCCGCTGGCCAGCCCGGACATGCTGGGCATCACCTGGGGTGCCGGGACCGCCGCGGTCGCGATGATCGTGTTCGCCGGGACGGCGGGCAGCCTGGCCGGAGCGCTGTCGGACTACGGACTTCCGGTGGTGGCGTTGGTCGGCGGCCTCGTCACCGGTGTCGCCGTGTACCTGCTGGCGTACCGGCGGGGCGTGGATTCCTACCGGCTGGTGCTGGTCGGCGTGGGTGTCAGCGCCCTGGCGGGCAACGCCGTCTACTGGCTGCTGACCGTCGGCGACGTCAACGACGCCGGACGCGCCATGGTGTGGCTGACCGGCAGCCTCAACGCGCGCGGCTGGGAGCACGTGGTGCCGACCGGCATCGCGCTGGCGGTGCTCGTCCCGCTGACCCTCCTCGGCTCCCACGTGCTGGGCGCGCTGCAGTTCGACGACGACACGGTGCGCGGGCTCGGCGTGCGGATGGACCTGGCTCGCGGGTTCCTGCTGTTCGCCTCGGTGGTGCTGGCGTCCATCGCCACCGCCGCGGCCGGGCCGATCCAGTTCGTCGCGCTGGCCACCCCGCAGATCGCGCTGCGGGTCGCCCGCACCTCGCGCCCACCGCTGCTGACCTCCGCCGTGCTCGGCGCGGCGCTCGTGGTCGGTTCGGACGTGATCGCCCGGACCGCCTTCGGCTCCTTGGAGATGCCGGTCGGCATCGTGACCGCGATCCTGGGCGCCCCGTACCTGATCTACCTGCTCATCCGTCGGTACCGGGAGGTCCGAGCATGACCGCGTCCACCTCTGCCACCACCGAGCAGGACCGGGCCGAGACCGGCACCGACCGCCTCCGGGCCCGGGACCTGAAGCTGGCCTACGGCGAGCGGGTCGTCGTCGACGGCCTCGACTTCGCGGTCGAGGCCGGCACGATCACGGCGGTGATCGGTCCCAACGGCTGCGGCAAGTCGACCCTTCTTCGCGCCCTCGGCCGGTTGCTGCAGCCGCAGCGCGGCGAGGTGCTGCTGGACGGCGAGAAGATCCACAAGATGTCGACCAAGGAGGTCGCCCGGATCCTCGGCGTGCTCCCGCAGTCGCCCGCGGCCCCGGAGGGCCTGACGGTGGCCGACCTGGTCGCGCGCGGACGCCACCCGCACCAGTCCTGGTACCGGCAGTGGTCCAGCGACGACGAGTCGGCGGTGGCCGAGGCGCTGGCCATGACGGGCATCGGCGAGCTGGCCGAACGCACCCTCGACGAGCTCTCCGGGGGCCAGCGGCAGCGGGCCTGGCTGTCGATGGCGCTGGCGCAGGGCACCGACCTGCTGCTGCTCGACGAGCCCACCACCTACCTCGACCTCTCGCACCAGGTGGACGTGCTGGAGCTGATCGGCAAGCTGCACGACGAGAGCGGTCGCACGGTGGTGATGGTGCTGCACGACCTCAACCTCGCGGCGCGCTACGCCGACCGGCTGGTCGCGATGAAGGACGGCGCCGTCGTCGCCTCGGGCGAGCCGGGCGAGGTGCTCACCGAGGAGCTCCTGTCCAACGTGTTCGACCTCAGGGCCCGCGTGATTCCCGATCCCGTGGCGGGTACTCCCATGGTGGTCCCGATCGGGGGACGGTGGACGGGCGGAGGGGCCGAGTCGGAGGCGTGAACACGGTGCGTCACGACACGGCCGGTGCTGTTCGCGCTCAGCGGAACGGCGCCGAGATCAGGAATCCTGCAGGCCAACGCGCCGTTGGGCACAGTGCCGGGCAAGAATGTGGCAGAGCGGGCACGGACCGCGACCGGGGTTGGCTACTACAGTGGTCCCCAAGAGTGCTGAACCCGTCGTGGATCGCGGCGTAGCGCTAAAGCCGTGTCCCGGAACTAGACCGCCGGCGCAGCAGTCAGGGAGTGCGAATGTTCGAGAGGTTCACCGACCGCGCGAGGCGGGTGGTTGTCCTGGCCCAAGAAGAGGCCCGGATGCTCAACCACAACTACATCGGCACCGAGCACATTCTCCTGGGCTTGATCCACGAGGGTGAGGGTGTCGCCGCCAAGGCGCTGGAGTCGCTGGGTATCGCGCTTGAGGGCGTGCGCCAGCAGGTCGAGGAGATCATCGGCCAGGGGCAGCAGGCCCCCAGCGGACACATCCCGTTCACCCCGCGGGCCAAGAAGGTGCTGGAGCTGTCGCTGCGGGAGGCGCTGCAGCTCGGCCACAACTACATCGGCACCGAGCACATCCTCCTCGGGCTGATCCGCGAGGGTGAGGGCGTCGCCGCGCAGGTGCTCGTCAAGCTCGGCGCGGACCTCAACCGCGTGCGCCAGCAGGTGCTGCAGCTGCTCTCCGGCTACCAGGGCAAGGAGCCGGCCGAGGCCGGCGGGCGCGGCGAGGGCACGCCGTCGTCGTCGCTGGTGCTGGACCAGTTCGGCCGCAACCTGACCCAGGCCGCGCGCGAGGGCAAGCTCGACCCGGTCATCGGCCGGGACAAGGAGATCGAGCGGATCATGCAGGTCCTCTCGCGCCGCACCAAGAACAACCCGGTGCTCATCGGTGAAGCCGGTGTCGGCAAGACCGCCGTCGTGGAGGGTCTCGCCTCGCAGGTCGTCAAGGGCGAGGTTCCCGAGACGCTCAAGGACAAGCAGCTCTACACGCTCGACCTCGGTTCGCTGGTCGCCGGTTCCCGCTACCGCGGTGACTTCGAGGAGCGCCTGAAGAAGGTGCTCAAGGAGATCAAGACCCGCGGCGACATCATCCTGTTCATCGACGAGATCCACACGCTCGTCGGTGCGGGTGCCGCCGAGGGCGCGATCGACGCCGCCAGCATCCTCAAGCCGATGCTGGCCCGCGGTGAGCTCCAGACGATCGGTGCCACCACGCTCGAGGAGTACCGCAAGTACGTCGAGAAGGACCCGGCCCTGGAACGCCGCTTCCAGCCGATCCAGGTCGGCGAGCCGTCGCTGGAGCACACCGTCGAGATCCTCAAGGGTCTGCGGGACCGCTACGAGGCGCACCACCGCGTGTCGATCACCGATGGTGCCCTGGCGTCGGCGGCGAGCCTGGCCGACCGCTACATCAACGACCGGTACCTGCCGGACAAGGCGATCGACCTGATCGACGAGGCCGGCGCCCGGATGCGCATCCGCCGCATGACCGCTCCGCCGGACCTGCGCGAGTTCGACGAGAAGATCGCCGAGGTCCGCCGCGAGAAGGAGTCCGCGATCGACGCGCAGGACTTCGAGCGGGCCGCTCGCCTGCGGGACGAGGAGAAGCAGCTCCTCGGCCAGAAGGAGGAGCGCGAGAAGCAGTGGAAGGCCGGTGACCTGGACGTCGTCGCCGAGGTCGACGACGAGCAGATCGCCGAGGTGCTGGCCAACTGGACCGGCATCCCCGTCTTCAAGCTCACCGAGGAGGAGACGACCCGTCTGCTCCGCATGGAGGACGAGCTGCACAAGCGGATCATCGGCCAGAACGACGCGGTCAAGGCCGTGTCCCAGGCGATCCGCCGCACTCGCGCCGGCCTGAAGGACCCGAAGCGCCCGTCCGGTTCGTTCATCTTCGCCGGCCCGTCCGGTGTCGGTAAGACCGAGCTGTCCAAGGCGCTGGCGGAGTTCCTGTTCGGCGACGACGACGCCCTCGTGCAGATCGACATGGGTGAGTTCCACGACCGCTACACCGCCTCGCGGCTGTTCGGCGCCCCGCCCGGGTACGTCGGCTACGAGGAGGGCGGCCAGCTCACCGAGAAGGTCCGCCGCAAGCCGTTCTCCGTGGTCCTGTTCGACGAGATCGAGAAGGCCCACCAGGAGATCTACAACACCCTGCTGCAGGTGTTGGAGGACGGTCGTCTCACCGACGGCCAGGGCCGCACGGTGGACTTCAAGAACACGGTGCTGATCTTCACCTCCAACCTCGGGACGCAGGACATCTCTAAGGCCGTCGGCCTGGGCTTCTCCAGTGGTCAGGGCGCTGAGTCCAACTACGAGCGGATGAAGTCCAAGGTCAACGAGGAGATGAAGAAGCACTTCCGGCCCGAGTTCCTCAACCGGATCGACGACGTGATCGTCTTCCACCAGCTCACCGAGAGCGAGATCGTCCAGATGGTCGACCTGCTCTCCGGCCGGGTGGAGAAGGCGCTCAAGGGCAAGGACATGGCCCTGGAGCTGACCGACACGGCGAAGAAGCTGCTGGCCAAGCGCGGGTTCGACCCGGTGCTCGGTGCGCGGCCGCTGCGCCGGACCATCCAGCGGGAGATCGAGGACAAGCTGTCCGAGAAGATCCTGTTCGGCGAGGTCGAGGCCGGTCAGATCGTCATCGTCGACGTCGAGGGCTGGGACGGCGAAGGCTCGGACGACAAGGCCCACTTCACCTTCCGCGGTGAGGCCAAGCCGTCGGCCGTGCCGGACGCCCCGCCGGTCGGCGTGTCCGCCCAGGGCGAGGACCAGCAGGACAACGGCAACACCGAGTCCTGATCCACGCACGGGAACGGCCCCCGCACCCTTCTCGGTGCGGGGGCCGTTCGTCGTCTAGGGGCCGGGTTCCGGGGTGCTCGCCAGCGGGCGGTTTTGGTCCGAACCGTCCATGATCGATGTCCGTTTCGCCCGGTCAGTTCGGACCAAAACCGCCCCGCGCCCCGATCAGCGAACCCGGCGGATCTCCTCCGTGGGGCTCTCGGCCTGGACGCGGGCGAACCGGACCGTGGGGGCCTCCGCGATCGCCTGGTCCCGGCGGTTGTTGCGGATCCGCACGGCCACGAACACCACCACGGTCAGCGCCGCGGTGATCACCACGGCCCGCGACAGCAGACCCGCGTACTGCTCGACGAGGTACCAGTGCTGCCCGAGCAGGTAGCCCGCCAGCACGAAGATCGTGTTCCAGATCAGGCTGCCCAGCGCGGTGTAGAGCGCGAAGGTGCTCAGCCGCATCCCCTCGACCCCCGCGGGCAGCGAGATGAAGCTGCGGAACAGCGGGATCATCCGACCGAAGAACACGGCCTTCACGCCGTGCTTGGCGAACCACGCCTCGGTCTTGTCGACGTCGGAGAGCTTCACCAGCGGCAGCTTCGCCGCGATCGCCCGGGTCCGCTCGCGACCTAGTCGCGCGCCGAGCCAGTAGAGGACGAGGGCGCCGACCAGCGAGCCCAGCGTGGTCCACAGGATCGCGCCGAGCAGCGACATGTCGCCCCGGCTGGCGGTGAACCCGGCCAGTGGCAGGATCAGCTCGGACGGGATCGGGGGGAACAGGTTCTCCAGGGCGATGATCATGCCCGCGCCGGGACCGCCGAGGGTTTCCATCACCCCGATCACCCAGGCCGTGAAGCCGGTGGGTTGAGCGGACGTGGCGGCTGTCGTCGTCAGATCCATTCGGGATGAACTCCGGGGGTTGTTTGTCCGTTTGTTCCATGATTCCAGCGGATTCCGGGGTTTCGCCGTGATCGCCTGTGACCTGCCGCACTCTCCGGCGTGTCCGGTGTTCGCGGGTGGGCCGACGGCGCAACCATGCGGAGGCGTCAGACGTCCGAACGGCCGGATGGCAGGGGAGCTGGGGAGCGGGCGGAGGCAGCGATGACGCGGATGGCGTACGAGGTGGCGGACGAGCCGGTGGAGGACGAGGTCGGCCGCAAGACCGGCGGTGGCTGCATGACGGCGGTGCTGTCGCTGCTCACGCTGGCGTTCCTGGCTTGGGCGGCGCTCCCGATCGTCGAGCTCGACGTCGAGCGCTACACCGTGGCGCTGACCGCGCTGACGCCCTACGCGGTGGTCGCCGGTGCCGTGCTGGTGCTGCTGGCGACGGCGCTGCGGCGCTGGCTCAACGTGCTGTTCGCGTTGCTGGCCACCGCCGCGCTGATCTACACGGTCGCGCCCCGGGCGCTGCCCGACCAGGTGTCCGCCGAGGGCGAGCCGTTGCGCGTGCTGTCGGTCAACACCTACTTCGGCGGGGCCGACGCCGCCAAGATCGTCGACGAGGTCCGCACCCGCCGTGTGGACGTGCTCAGCCTTCAGGAGCTCACGCCGGAGATGGTCGCCGGGCTGGAGCACGCCGGGTTGTTCGCGGAACTGCCGAACCGGGTGCTGCACGCGGGCCCGAAGGCCGACGGCACCGGGATCGTCTCCCGGTACCCGCTGCGGGAGCTCGCGCTCGTGCCGAAGACGACGCTGGCGCAGCCCTCAGCGCTGGTGGACGTGCCGGTGGGGCGAGATGTCGAATTCGTGGCGGTCCACCCGCTCTACCCGATGGGGGCGGACACCGCGACGGTCTGGGCGCGCGACATGGCCGCGTTGCCCGAGCCCTCGCCGAGCGGGCAGCCGCGGGTGATGGCGGGCGACTTCAACGCGACCCTCGACCACACGCGGCTCAAGGACCTGATGGGCCGCGGGTACCTGGACGCGGGCGCGAGCGTGGGCGCGGGGCTGACACCGACCTGGCCGGTGCGCTGGACCGCTCCGCCGGTGACGATCGACCACGTGCTGTCCTCCGGTGGCGTCCGGGCCGAGGACTACGAGGTCGTCGACATCCCCGGCAGCGACCACAGGGCCGTCTTCACGACCCTGCGGGTCGCCGGCTAGTCACTTCTCCGGGTAGGAGCCCAGGACGACCTCGAACTCCAGCAGGCTGGAGCCGGAGGAGACGGGGTTCTTGCGCTCGCCCGCGTGGGCTTCCTTGGCCGGGCCGTTCGCCCAGTTCTGGAAGTCCTCCTCGGTCTCCCACTTGGTGTAGACGAAGTACCGGTTGTCGCCCTCGACCGGGCGCAGCAGCTCGAAGCCCAGGAATCCGGGCGCGTCGTCGACCGAACCGTGCCGGGAAGCGAACCGCTTCTCCAGCTCGGGGCCGGAACCTTCGGGGACCTCGATCGCATTGATCTTCACAACAGCCATGAACCCACCCTACGAGCGAACCCCACCCACCACCGTGTCTCGTCGCTCTCACCTTTCGCGCCATCCGGCGTCGGCTCGCCTGGCGGCCCGGCCAACTCCACCCCTGAATCAACGAGTTCCGGGCCCGGGTCGCCATTTCCCAGTTTTAGTCCTAATTGGGGGCCTTTCGCGCCCGAAATGTCGGCTCAGTTCGGACTAAAACTGGGAAATGCCTCGATGTGGGGACCTGCCGTCCGGCGAGTCGTGCTTTACAGCTCGACCTGGGGGTGGAGGCGGCTGAGGGTCCAGGTGCGTTGGCGCTGGATGACGAGGGTCGTCAGGAGCAGCACCGCGAGCAGGACGCAGGCCAGCACGATCAGGTCGCGGTAGAGGTGCATCGCCAGGCCGCCGGAGATCGTCACGCGCAGTCCGTCCACCAGGTAGGTCATCGGCAGGAACGGGTGGATCGCCTGGAACGGGCCGGGAGCCGTCTCCATCGGGTACAGACCGCCGCACGCGGTGAGCTGGACGATCAGCAGCACCAGCGACAGCAGACCGCCGATCGCGCCGAACGCGGTGCGCAGCAGGTGGTCGATGGCCACGAACGCCACCGCGGCCAGCGAGACGATCCCGAGGGTCCACCCCACGTGCACCGGGTTGAGCCCGAGCCCGAAGTTGACCACCCCGAACAGCACCAGCCCGCCGATCACCCCGAGCGTCGCGGCGGGGAGCAACCCGGCGAGGGCGATCGTGAACGGGTTGACCCGGTCCGCGAGCGCCCGCTGGTTCACCGGCTTGAGCAGCAGGTAGGCGAACAGCCCGAACACCCACAGCGAGATCGCGAAGAAGAACGGCGCCAGACCGCGGCCGTAGACGTAGGCGGGGTTGAGGTTCCCGGTGCGGATCTCCGTGGGCGAGCCCAGGACGTCGGCCGCGCGCGAGACTTCCGTCGGATTCGTCGCGGGCAGGCGCCCGAGCGTGTCGTCGATCATCTTCTGCAGGTCCTTCGACCCGTCGTTGAGCTGCCCGGCCCCGGTCTGCAGCACGTTGCCGCCCGCCAGCAACGAGTTCAGCCCGCCGGTGATCCCCTGCGCACCCGCCGCGACCTCGGTCGTTCCCGAGTGCAGCGTGTCCACCGGCTCGGTGATCGACCGGACCCGCTCCTGCAACGGGCCCATGCTGCTCTGCAGCGCCCGCGCCCGGCGGCTGGCCTCCTCCGCCGTGCGCAGCGCCTCGCGCGCCCGCGAGTCGGCCGCCGACGCGCCGCCCGCGAGCCGGCGGGAGGTGTCCAGGGCCTGCTCGTAGGCCGGATCGCCGCGCAGCGACGGATGCGAGGAACCGAGCCCCTGCACGGCGGCGAGCCCGTCGGCGGCCTGCTGCTCCAGCATCCCCGTCGCCGTGGAGATCGAGGTCAGCCCGCTGACGGCGACACCGCTGGCGTTGACCAGCGAGTTGACCGCGCCCGGCAGCTGCTCCGCGGTGAAGTCGGCGACGCTGCCCAGCTGCCGGTCCAGTTGTCCCGTCGCCTCCGAGATGTCGCGCACGCCGTGGGACACCAGGCCGGTGCCGTCCCGCACCCCACCGAGCCCGCGGGTCAGCGCGGTCGTGCCCTGCTTGCTCAGCTCGGTGCCGTCGACGAGCTTCTTGGACGCCTCCGAGGCGGCGTGCAGCTTCTCGCGCATGTGCCCGAGCTCGCCGTAGAGCGCGCGGGCGTAGCTGGCGTGCGCGGCGGCGTTGATCTGGTTCTGCAGCTCCGTCTTGACCGTGTCGGCCATGATGCCCGCGATGAAGCCGTTGGCGTCGTTCTTGGTCAGCCGCACGGCCGCGCGCTGCGGATTCCCGTCGGCGGCCGCGGCGAGCTTGGCGCTGAAGTCGTTCGGGACCTCGATGACGAAGTAGTAGTGCCCTTCGGCGAGCCCGCGCCGTGCCTCGGTGCCGCGGACGAACCGCCAGTCGAAGACGTCGTTGACCTTGAGCTGCTTGATGAACTGCACGCCCGCGTCGAGGTGCTCGCCGTTGCGGTCCACCGCGCGGTCGTTGTTGACCACCGCCACCGGGACCTTGTTGAGCTTGCCGTAGGGGTCCCAGTTCGACCACAGGTACAGCGCCCCGTACAGCAGCGGCACGAGGATGAGGATCAGCGGGACCAGCCGGAGCAGCGGGCCGCGGAAGCGCCGCAGTTCCAGCCACGCGAGGCGAACGGCCTTCACCCGGCGGCCTTTTCCGGCAGCCCGATCTCAGCGGTCGGGTCGTAGGAGCGGCCCTGGGGCAGGCGCACCACGGTGGTGACGTCCCCGGAAGGCCGGTCGGTGGAGCTGGCGATCACCGTCATCCCGATCCGAGTGACCTCGCGCAGCGCCGCCCACACCCGCGCCCGGCCGGACTGGGTGAGCCCGGCGTCGACGTCGTCCACCACGATCCCGGCCGGTGCCGGAGCGGCGGCCAGGGCCACCGCCAGCAGCAGCTTCTCCTCCGGCGGCAGCTCGCAGACCATCAGCGACCGGTCAAGTTCGAGCCCGACGAGCTCCAGGCCCAGTTCGAGGGAGGCCTTGTTGGTGCCGCTGATCAGCCTGCGCTCGGTCATCGCCTCGCGGACCAGGTGGCGCTCCTCCAGCTCGCAGCCCGGGCGCAGCCGGGCGGGGCGGATCAGCGAGCGCACCTTGCGGGCCTTGCGCGGCAGCGGGAATCCGTCGACCTCCAGCTCGCCGGTGATGATCCGCAGCCGACCGCACAGCGCCAGCAGCAGCGACGTGCGCCCGGAACCGCTCGGCCCGGTCACCACCGTCAGCGAACCGGGTTCGGCGCGGAGATCCAGGTTGGCGAACACCACGCCTTCCGGTCCCCTCGCGGCGATCCCGTGCGCGAGGATTCTAGCGCCGAGGACGTACATGAACTCTCCTCCTGAAGTAGTGGAGGTCCTGCCCGTCCAAAGTGGCCGTTCACACCAAGGTCGGCAACTTCAGGTGGAAGATCCCGGTGATCTCGCCCGGGAGATCACCCGGTGGCGCCTACTTGACCTTCAGGATGGTCTCGGATTCGCCGGTGCGGGTGTCGAGGATCGCGATGTCGCGCACCGCCGCCCGCACGGGTTCGGACGGGAGCAGAGCGCCGAACGCGGTGGCCAGCTGATCGCTGTCGAGTCCCTTGGCGAGGACGCAGCACGGGATCCAGGCACCCGGGAAGTAGTAGGCGGACGGGTTTTTCACCTTGCCCGCCAGCACGTCGTGCACCGCGGAGTGCACCGCGAGCAGTTCGGTGTCCACGACGGCGGACAGCAGCAGCGCTCGTTCCTCGCCGGGCAGCGTGCCCAGGATGTGCAGCCAGAGGTCCGGAACCGACAGCAGTTCCAGCTCACCGCGAAGCGCCTTGCGCGCCGGGGGAGGAATGCTGCCCGCGGCGGCCAGCGTTACGCCGGGCCGGGCGCCCGCACCGGGGACTCCGGCTTCGTCGAGCCGTCTCCGCAGGTCGCGGATCCGGTTCTCGGTCTCGTCGTCGAAGTGGAACACCAGCGCGTCGGCCATCAGCGCTCTCCGGGAAGCGCGAAGCGGCCGTCGTCTGTCTGCTCGACCAGGCCGTCCACCAGCAGGGAGTCCAGGCAGCGATCGCGTTGACCGGCCTCGTTCCACGCCGCGTCCAGGTCGTCGCGGGTGACCGGGCCGGTGGCACCGCGCAGCACGTCCAGCAGTCGGCCGCGCACCTGCCGGTCGGTGCCCGCGAACTTCTGCACCTTCTTCGGCGGGCCCGCGTAGGCCGGGCGACCGTTGTGCTGCCAGGCGCAGTCGGCCGCGATCGGGCACCTCTCGCAGGCCGGTGACCGCACCGTGCACACGACCTGCCCGAGCTCCATCAACGCGGCGGAAAGCCGGGCTGCGGGGGCATCCTCGTCCGGCAGCAGGGCGTCCACGTCGGCCAGGTCGCGGGTGGTCGACGGCGGGCCGGCGTCACCGGCGCCGTGCACCGCGCGGGCCACGACACGCCGGACGTTGGTGTCGACGACCGGTGCGCGCTTGCCGTAGGCGAAGGCGGCCACCGCGCGTGCCGTGTAGGCGCCGATGCCGGGCAGCGCGAGCAGCGTGTCCACATCGGAGGGCACGACGTCGCCGTGCTCGGCGGCGATCGTGGCGGCGGCCTCGTGCAGGCGCAGCGCGCGACGCGGGTAGCCGAGCTTGCCCCAGGCGCGCAGCACTTCGCCCTGGGACTCGGCGGCGAGGTCGGAAGGACGCGGCCAGCGGCGCATCCACTCCTCCCAGATCGGCTGCACGCGGTTCACCGGTGTTTGCTGCAGCATCGTCTCGCTGACCAGCACACCCCAGCCGGTGACGCCCGCGGATCGCCAGGGCAGCGGGCGGGCGGTGGCGGTGAACCAGTTGGCCAGGGCATCGAGGTCGAGCCGGTCGGCGGCTTCGGTGGTGGGACTGTTCATGGCGTCTTCAGATAGTGCCAGGCGGTCGGTGATCGCCTGAAAGAAGCCCGGTGATCACCGTCCGCAGTGGCGGATACGCCCCATCGGGCGATCAACGAGAGGTCCATTCAGCTTAGTCGACGAGTTACGGTCAGCTCGTGCTTGATCCGAACGGGCCGTTGCCCACCGCGGTGTACTGGCGCCGCCGCGCCGTGGCGATCTCGGGAGCCCTCTTACTGGTGGTGCTGCTCGGGTGGGGCGTGGTCGCCCTGATCGTCGGTTCGGGAGAGCCCGCGGCGACCCAGCAGGCCGCCGGCCCGCCCGGCCCTCCGGTGGCGGTGGCGGCGGACAACACGCCGCGGCCGTGCCCGGACGAGGCGATGCGCGTCGTCGCCGAAGCGGGGCAGCAGCAGTTCCGGGCGGGCGAACCGATCGGGCTCGCCATCGAGGTCACCAACACCAGCCCGCGGCCCTGCCTGCGCGACCTCAACCGGATGCTCCGCGAGATCGAGGTGACCACACCGGCCGGACGCCACGTGTGGTCCAGCAACGACTGCTACTCGGAATCGACCAACGAGCAGCCGGTCCTGGAACCGGGCAAGCCCGTCCGCAACGACGTGCTGTGGCCCGGACTGACCTCCGCGCCGGGCTGCACCGCCGGGCAGAGCCGCGTGCCGCCCGGCGACTACCAGGCGATCGCGCGCCTCACCGCGCTCGCCAGCGCACCCGCGCCGTTCAGCGTCGTCCCCTAGGCGCCGGGATCACTCCGAGTCCTGCTTGCGGCGGCGCACCATCTTCAGCGCGTCCTTGATGGTCGCGACCTCGGTGACCTTGATGCCCTTGGGCAGCGGGCCCGGATCCGGTGGGACCAGCGCGCGGTCGAACCCGAGCCGCGCGGCTTCGGCCAGCCGCCGTCCCACGCCGTTGACCCTGCGGATCTCGCCCGCCAGCCCGACCTCACCGATCACCACGAGGTTCGGTGGCAGGGCACGACCGGTCTGCGACGAGGCGACGGCCATCGCGATCGCCAGGTCGGCGGCCGGCTCGCCGATCTTGGTGCCGCCCACCGTCGCCGCGAACACGTCGTGCGATCCCGTCGGGATGTGCCCGTGCTTGCCCAGCACGGCCAGCATCATCGAGACCCGCGCCGAGTCCAGGCCGCTCACCGACCGGCGCGGCATGGCCATCTCGGTCTTGATCAGCAGCGCCTGGATCTCCACCAGCAGCGGCCGCTTGCCCTCGACCATCACGGTCACCGCGGTGCCGTCCACAGCGGCTTCTTGGCGGTTGATGAACAGGCCGGAGGGGTCCGGCACCTCGGCGATGCCGTCGTCGCGCTGCTCGAAGCAGCCGACCTCGTCGGACGGACCGAAGCGGTTCTTCACGCCGCGCAGCATCCGCAGGGAGGAGTGCCGGTCGCCCTCGAACTGCAGCACCACGTCCACCAGGTGCTCCAGCACGCGTGGCCCGGCGACCGCGCCGTCCTTGGTGACGTGCCCGACCAGCACGACCGGCAGGCCGCGCTCCTTGGCCAGCGCCACCAGCGCCGTGGTCACCGCGCGCACCTGCGTGACGCCGCCGGGGCTTCCGTCGGCGTCGGGCGACTGGACCGTCTGGACGGAGTCGACGATCAGCAGGCCGGGCTTGACCGCGTCGACGTGGCCCAGCACGGCCGAGAGGTCGCTCTCGGCGCCCAGGAAGAGCTCGGGGTGCACGGAGTCGGTCCGCTCGGCGCGGAGGCGCACCTGACCTGCGGATTCCTCACCCGTGACGTACAGGGACGCTCCAGGCGAGGCGCCGGAGGCCCACCGGTGGGCGACCTCCAGCAGAAGTGTGCTCTTCCCCACACCGGGCTCGCCCGCGAGCAGCACCACCGCGCCGGGCACGATTCCGCCGCCGAGAACGCGGTCCAGCTCGCCGATCCCGGTCGAGACCGAACGCGCGGAGTCCAGGTCGACCTCGGCGATGGGCCGCGCCGGGGTGCTCGGCGCTCCGGCCGAGACCTTCGCCAGCGCGGGCCGGGCCGGGGCGGACTCCTCGATCGTTCCCCAGGCCTGGCATCCGGGACAGCGGCCGACCCACTTGGCGACCTCGTGGCCGCAGTCGGCGCAGCGGTAGGCGGGGCGCGAGGCTTTGGTCTTGGGCGGCACGGGGCGAGGCTATCCGCCCGCCCCGACGATCACGCCGACCAACTCGCCAACGCGAGATGTGCGACGCCGCGACCTCGAAGAACGTCCCGGGCACCGACGCGGAGAAGCCCGGAGGGTCCGAGGACCGCTCCGGGCTTCTCCGGGATGCTTCGGGTCAGTGACCGCCGCCGGCGTGGCCGCCGGGAACGGGACTGCCGTGCTCGGGGCGCGGGTTGTGGTCCTCGCCGATCGGGACCTGCACCGTGACCTGACCGGCCTTGGCGAACGTGAAGGTCACCGGCACGGTCACGCCGGGCGTGATGTCCTGCTTGAGCCCGTTCAGCGTGATCTGCACCGTGCGCTGGTCGGCGCCCGCGGGCTTCGTCGACGGGCCCGTCGCGTGCAGCGAGGTCCCGCTCGGCAGCTCGGAGATACCGCTGACCTGCGCGGATGCCGCGTAGGGGCTGGATACCTGCACGAGCTTGTCGTCCGGTCCTCCGTTGCTCAGGACCAGCTCCAGCGGTGCCGACGAGCCGGCGCGGTAGAACGCGGCGTCGGTCGGGAACGCGAGCGTGGCGTTGCGGACGGCGACCTGCTTCGCGTCACCGCTGGCGCCGTTGACTGCGGCGACCTGGGTGTCGGTCTCGGTGACCTGACCAGCGCTGCAGCCTCCGAGGGCGACGACGGCGCCGAGTCCGAGTGCGGCCGGGATCAACCGCAGGCGGACGGCCTTGAGGTGCTGAGGGCGGCTCACGGTTGCAGCGTCCCTTCCTGATTGCCGGACAACCACGTGGAGCTTAATCCCCGTCCGCCGGAGGTCGTGCAGGGGCTTGCCGAACTACGCATCGCGACGCTCCGGAAGGCCGCGGAGACCACCCGTAAGGACGGTCCATAGTGGATGGTTCCACAGGGCCGAAGGGGGCTGCCTTGCACGTCGGAGCGCATCTTGTCAAGTCCTGCCCACGCTCTGACCTGCGAATACGGATGGCGAGGTGGTCGAAGCCCGGTTGCCTTACGTGGTAAAGTGGGGGTAGCGAAAGGGGCAGAGGACACATGGTTTTCAAGGTCGGAGAGACCGTCGTCTACCCGCACCACGGTGCCGCGCTCATCGAAGCAATCGAGACTCGTGTGATCAAGGGCGAGGAGAAGCAGTACCTCGTCCTCAAGGTCGCGCAGGGCGACCTGACGGTGCGCGTTCCCGCGGACAACGCCGAGATCGTCGGTGTTCGGGACGTCGTCGGGCAAGAGGGTCTGGATCGAGTCTTCGACGTGCTGCGGGCCCCGCACACCGAAGAGCCCACGAACTGGTCTCGTCGGTACAAGGCCAACCTGGAGAAGCTCGCCTCGGGCGATGTGAACAAGGTGGCCGAAGTGGTGCGCGACCTCTGGCGACGCGAGAAGGATCGTGGCCTGTCCGCAGGCGAGAAGCGAATGCTGGCGAAAGCCCGTCAGATCCTGGTCAGCGAGTTGGCGCTGGCGGAGGGAACGGACGAGGGCAAGGCGGAAACGCTGCTGGACGAAGTCCTCGCCGCCGCGGTTTGATCATCGGGAACGGCTAGAGCGTGAGCGTTGTCGCGCTGGTCCCCGCAGCTGGTCGCGGGGTGCGTCTGGGGTTGGGCACTCCCAAGGCGCTGGTTCCGGTGAGAGGTGAGTCGTTACTGCTGCGCGCGGTCCGGGGTCTGCTGGACTCGGGCTGCGTGCAGCACGTCGTGGTGGCGTCGCCATCCGACCAGGTCGAGGTCGTGGCGGCCGAGCTCGCCACGCTGCCGAACGCGCACGTGGTGCCGGGCGGCGCCGAGCGAACCGACTCGGTGCGCCTGGCGCTCAGCGCCGTTGACGAGGTCGCCCCTGATGCGCGGGTCGTGCTGGTGCACGACGCCGCCCGCTGCTTCACCCCGGCGACCGTGATCCGCGATGTCGTGTCCGCTGTGGAGTCCGGAGCGCCCGCCGTGATCCCGGTCCTCCCCGTCTCGGACACGATCAAGAGGGTCGACGAGCCGGGAACGGTCGCGGAGACCGTCGACCGCGCACCGCTGCGAGCGGTGCAAACCCCCCAGGGCTTCAACATCGACGTGCTGCGGCAGGCCTACGCCGTCGCTGGCGACATCGCCACCGACGACGCGGGGCTGGTCGAGCGCCTCGGCGGCAAGGTGCACACCGTCGACGGCCACCCGCACGCCCTGAAGATCACGACCGCTTTCGACCTCGCGGTCGCCGAGGCCGTGCTGGCCGCTGAGGAGAGTTCCCCCGAGTGACTGATCGTCTGCCCTTCGTCGGGCAAGGTGTCGACGTGCATCCGGTCGAGGCCGGGCGCGACTGCTGGATCGCCGGGCTGCAGTGGCCGGGCGTGGACGGGTGCGCGGGCCACTCCGACGGCGACGTCGCCTCGCACGCCTTGTGCGACGCGTTGTTGTCGGCGGCGGGCCTGGGCGATCTGGGCGCGGTGTTCGGAACCGGCGACGACCGGTGGGCCGGCGCGCACGGTGCGGAGCTGCTGGCGGAGGTCCGCACGCGGGTCGATGCCGCCGGGTACGTGATCGGCAACGCCGCGGTGCAGGTCATCGGGAACGCTCCGCGCATCGGCAAGCGTCGCGAGGAGGCGCAGCAGGTGCTGTCGGAAGCCATCGGTGCTCCGGTCTCGGTGTCCGGAACGACGTCCGACGGGCTCGGTCTGACCGGGCGCGGCGAGGGCGTCGCGTCGGTCGCGACCGCTCTGGTTTTCCGCTGAGTAACGAGCAGGTACCCCGGTGTGTCGGGTAGTTGGAGTCGGGGAAAACTCAGGGCGCGCACCCTTCTGATCCGGGGTCTTCGCGCGCGATGCTCGAAGCATGTTGATCGAGCGGAACCGGTGGACGCGTCGGCTGCTCGTCGTGCAGCCGCTGGTGATGTGGCCGGTGTCTGTCGTGCTCTGGTCGCTGGGCGACGAGCTCGACCTGGCGCTGGCGGTCGTGCTGCTGTGGCTGAGCGCCTCGGCGAGCGTCGCGGCCATAGTGCTCCCGATGAAGAACGACCCGCCCCGAACTTTCCACCATCCGGAACTCCCTCTCCGTCGCGGCCAGGCCTAGGCGCCCCAGGTCCCAGTTTTAGTCCAAACCGAGGGCCTTTCGTGCCCGAAATGTCCGCTCAGTTTGGACTAAAACCGGGACCCGGCCGGGTGGTGCTCGGCGAACGGGGGAAATCGCCGTGCGAGGTCGTGAGCTTGGCCGCATGTTCATGTCGGGTTCGCCGAGCCCGCATACCGTGACGGGTGTGACTCTGCGAGCGGTGATCTTCGACTTCTCCGGCACCTTGTTCCGCCTGGAAGAGAACCCGTCCTGGTACGCCGACCTCACCGACGCCGACGGCAGCCCCTTCGACCTCTCCGCGCAGGCCGAGCTGATGCGTCGGATGACCGCCCCCACCGGCCGGATCGCGGAACTCGGCGACGAGTTCATCGAGGCGTGGGAGAACCGCGACCTCGACCCCGAGCTGCACCGCAAGGTCTACATCGAGGTGCTGCGCAGCTCCGGAGTTCCCGTCCCGCAGGCCGAGCGGCTCTACGAGCGGATGATCGACCCGCACCAGTGGACCCCGTACCCGGACGCCGCCGAGGTGCTGCGCCGCCTGCCCGAGCAGGGCATCAAGGTGGGCGTGATCAGCAACATCGCCTTCGACATCCGCCCGGCCTTCGACCGGTTGGAGATCAGCCGGCACGTCGACGAGTTCCTGCTGTCCTACCTCGAAGAAGTGATCAAGCCCGATCCGAAGATCTTCCTCCGCGCCTGCGAGCGCCTCGGCGTCGCGCCGGAGGAGGCCCTGATGGTCGGCGACAGCGAAGAGGCCGACGGCGGTGCGGCGGCCGTGGGCTGCCAGGTCGCGATCGTCGACCCCGTCCCGACGAGCGAACGTCCGACCGGGTTGCTGGACGCTGTGGGCGACCTGGGGGTGGGGAGGTTTTCATGAGAACTTCCCCCGCCTCCACAACCTGAGATCCCGGTTTCCGGTTCACCCTTGACGACAACCGGCCTGTCGTGATTACCGCGGAGGGCTTCCCCGTACCATCGGGGACGTGAGCCTGCACCTACATGACACAGCGACCCGCACGACGCGCGAGTTCCACCCGCGCTGCGACGGAGTGGCGTCGATCTATGTCTGTGGTGCCACCGTGCAGGGAGTTCCGCACGTCGGTCACGTCCGCAGCGGGCTGAACTTCGACGTGCTCCGCCGCTGGCTGCAGCACTCGGGCTACGACGTGCGCCTGGTGCGCAACGTCACCGACATCGACGACAAGATCATCGCCAAGGCCGCGGACGCCGGCCGGCCGTGGTGGGAGTGGGCGGCCACGCACGAGCGCGCCTTCGAGTCCGCCTACGACCGGTTGGGCTGCCTCCCGCCGTCGGTGCTGCCGCGCGCCACCGGGCACGTCACGCAGATGATCGACCTGATCCAGCGCCTGATCGACAAGGGCCACGCCTACGCCTCCGGCGGCGACGTGTACTTCGACGTCGCCTCCTACGGCGACGAGTACGGCCGGCTGTCCGGGCAGCGCCTCGACGAGGTGCAGCAGGGCGAGTCGGTGGCCTCCGGCAAGCGCGACCCGCGCGACTTCACGCTCTGGAAGGGCGCGAAGCCGGGCGAGCCGAGCTGGCCGACGCCGTGGGGCCACGGGCGTCCCGGCTGGCACCTGGAGTGCTCGGCGATGGCGACCTTCTACCTGGGCGGCGAGTTCGACATCCACGGCGGCGGCCTGGACCTGGTGTTCCCGCACCACGAGAACGAGCTGGCGCAGTCCAACGCGGCCGGTGACGGGTTCGCGCAGTACTGGATGCACAACGCGTGGGTCACCATGAGCGGCGAGAAGATGTCGAAGTCGCTCGGCAACGTGCTGTCCATCCCCGCAGTGCTGGAGCGCGCCCGCGCCGTCGAGCTGCGCTACTACCTGGTCACCCCGCACTACCGCTCGACGATCGAGTTCTCCGAGGCGGGCCTGTCCGAGGCGGCGTCGGCGTTCGGCCGGATCGAGAACTTCGTCCGCAAGGTCGCCGACCGCACCGGTTCGGTCGAGCCGGGTGAGGTCTCCGAGGAGTTCGCCAAGGCCCTCGACGACGACCTGGGCACGCCGCAGGCGACGGCCGCCGTGCACGCGGCGGTCCGCGAGGGCAACGCCGCGCTCGACCGCGGTGAGGACGAGGCGGCCCGCGTCGCCGCGTCCTCGGTGCGCGCCATGACCGCCGTGCTCGGTCTCGACCCGCTGTCGCCGCAGTGGGCCGAGGACGGCGGCAACCGCGCGCACGACGCGCTCGGCGAGGCCGTGCAGCTGGTGCTGGAGCAGCGCCAGAAGGCGCGCGCCGAGCGCGACTTCGCCACCGCCGACCTGTTGCGAGACCGGTTGCAGGAGGGCGGGATCGCCGTCGAGGACACCCCCGACGGTCCGACGTGGACATTGAAAGACGGGTAACTCGTGGCCGGCAACGACAAGCGCCGCGGTGGTGTGCGCAAGACCAACAAGAAGGGCATGGTCGTCGGTTCCGGCGGGCAGCGACGCCGCGGTCTGAAGGGCAAGGGCCCGACGCCGAAGGCGGAGGACCGCGTCACGCACCCGGCGAAGCAGCGCGCCGACCAGCGCGCCAAGGCCGACCAGCAGCGCGCCAAGCGCCAGGCGGCCGCCGAGAACGCTCCTGAGCTCGTCGCCGGGCGCAACCCGGTGGTCGAGTGCGTCCGCGCGGGCGTCCCCGCGACCGGCTTGTACGTGGCGCAGGGCATCGACGTCGACGACCGGGTCACCGAGGCGGTTCGCGAGGCCGGGAACCGGGGCATCCCGGTCGTCGACGTCCCGCGCAGCGAGCTCGACCGGCTGACCAACAACGCGATGCACCAGGGCCTGGCCCTGCAGGTGCCGCCGTACGAGTACGCGCACCCCGACGAGGTGCTGACGGCCGCGCAGGACACCGGCCTGCCGCCGCTGATCGTGGCGCTGGACGGGGTGACCGACCCGCGCAACCTGGGCGCGGTGATCCGCTCCGCGGCGGCGTTCGGCGCGCACGGCGTGGTCGTGCCGCAACGGCGCAGCGCGGGCATCACGGCCGTGGCGTGGCGGACCAGCGCGGGTACGGCGGCGAAGCTGCCGGTCGCCAAGGCCGTCAACCTCACGCGCACGCTCAAGGACTACAAGCAGGCCGGGCTGATGGTCATCGGCCTGGACGCCGACTCCGACATCACCTCCGACGAGCTGGAACTGGCGACCGGCCCGCTGGTGGTCGTCGTCGGCTCGGAGGGCCGGGGTCTGTCCCGCCTGGTGCGCGAGACCTGCGACCAGACGGTGTCGATCCCGATGTCCACCGACGTCGAATCGCTCAACGCCTCGGTCGCGGCCGGTGTCGTGCTCTCGGAGGTCGCCCGGCGCCGCCGAATCCGCTGAGCCTCGCGGGGGTCGGCCTTCGTCGCCGACCCCGCGGCACCACCTCGCGCGGGCGGTCCGTCGTGTCGGTCGCAATCCTGCTCTTTTAGGCCGACGGGCACGTCGACTCGGTTAGGCTCCTTCTCCGGTAACCGACCGAGGAGGCGTGGGCCTCCCGCAACCGAGGCCCTTCGATGTCCTTCGCTTCGCCGCTCTTCCTCTGGTACTTCCTGCCGGCCGTGCTCGCGGTCGTGCTGGTGGCACCCCGGAGCGGGCGCAACGTCGTCGTCGCGGTCGCCAGCCTCGTGTTCTACGCCAGCGGCGCGGGCGGTACGACGCTGCTGCTGCTCGCCTGCATCGCGGTGAACTTCCTGGTCGGCCTGCGCCTGGAACCGGGCGCGGAGTGGCCGGGGCAGCGAGAACGCCGGAAGTGGTTGCTGGTCGGCGTGATCGCGTTCGACCTGGCGATCCTGCTGATCTGGAAGTACGCGGGTTTCGCCACCGAGCAGCTGGCGGTGCTGGCGGGCTGGTTCGGCGGTGACTACCCGGTGCTGCAGCTGGCGCTGCCGATCGGGATCTCCTTCTACACGTTCCACCACATCTCCTACGTGGTGGACATCTACCGGGGCGAGCGGCCCGCGCTGCGCGACCCGGTCTCGTTCATCACCTACATCGCGATGTTCCCGCAGCTGGTGGCGGGCCCGATCGTGCGCTACCGGGAGATCGCCGACCAGCTGCCGCAGCGCCGCACGCACCGGCTGGACGACATCGCCGCCGGATTCCCGCGGTTCGCCTGGGGTTTGACGAAGAAGGTCGTCATCGCCGACACGCTGGCGCCGATGGTCGACGCCTGCTTCGCGACTCCCGCCCAGGACATGACGTTCGCGATCGCCTGGCTGGGGGCGATCGGCTACACGATGCAGCTGTACTTCGACTTCTCGGGTTACTCCGACATGGCCATCGGCCTGGGGCGGATGCTGGGGTTCCGGCTGCCGGAGAACTTCGCCCGCCCGTACTCGTCGGTGACGATCACCGAGTTCTGGCGTCGCTGGCACATGTCGCTGTCGCGCTGGTTCCGCGACTACGTCTACATCCCGCTCGGCGGCAACCGGCAGGGCACCGCGAAGACGTACCGGAACCTGACGATCATCTTCGTGCTCACCGGTTTCTGGCACGGCGCGGCGTGGACCTACCTGGTGTGGGGGCTGTTCCACGGTGCGCTGCTGGTGCTGGAGCGCCGTTTCGGCTGGGCGACAGCACCCTCGGACTGGCGCTTCCGGCTGGGTCGGCGGGCGTTGACGATGCTGCTGGTGCTGGTCGGCTGGGTCTTCTTCCGCGCGCCGGACCTGGGCAGCGCCCTGGTGATGCTCGGGCACATGCTGGTTCCGGACCTCTCGGGTCTCTCCGACATCGTCGCGGCCTCGGTGACCCACCAGCGCCTGCTCTTCCTGCTGGTCGCGCTGATCGTGGTGCTGCTGCCCGCGGGCTCGGGCACCGGCCCGTTCCTGGAGGCGGTCCGCACCCGCGAGGCCTACGCGGTGCGCGCTGCGGTCCTCACAGCGGGCCTGGGCTACTCGGGCCTGCTCGTGGCCACCGGCACGTTCAGCCCGTTCCTGTACTACCAGTTCTGATGGGGGTGTGAGCGACGTGAAGACTCCTGAGCTGCCGCCGGTGCACGAGGCGTGGCTGCCGCGGGAGCACCCGCTGCACCGGCCCCGGCACGGCAGGCGTCAGCTGGTGGCGTTGATCTGCGCGCTGGCGTTCTTCAGCGCTCCGCTGAGCAGCTGGATGTTCGGCGCGCGCCCGGAGCAGCTGGAGAACCGGCCGCTGGCCGAATTCCCCAGCGTCGCGGAGGGATTCGGGTTCTTCACCGGGTTGAACGGGTGGGCTACCGATCACCTGCCGTTCCGCAAGGCCGCGGTGCAAGCGGTCAGCGGCATCAGCAGGGGGGTGTTCGGCGAGCCGGCTCCGCTGGCCGGCGGTTCGCACAGCTCGCCGGTGGGCGCCGGTCAGGTGGACGCGAAACCGCCGATAGACGAGAGCGTGTTCCCGCCGGTCATCGAGGGCCGGGACGGGTGGCTGTACCTGGGCCACGACGTGTCATACCGGTGCGTCCCGTCCCGCTCGATCAACGAGGTCGTCGCGGGGCTGAAGGCCTGGCGGAAGGCGGTCGAGGCGTCGGGGCGGAAGTTCCAGCTGGTCATCGCGCCTGACAAGTCCACGGTGTACCCCGAGCACCTGCCGGAGAACTACCCGGGAGAGGACTGCTCGACCGCCGCGCGGGAGGAGTTCTGGCGGAAGGTCCCGAAGGCGACCGGTGCGATCGATCTGCGCGCTCCGCTGCGGCAGGCCGCCGAGCGCAACGGGCACCCGATCTACCACGACATCGACACGCACTGGACCCACGAGGGCGGCGCGACGATGGTGTACCAGCTCGCTGAGCGGCTCTCACCGGGGATCAGCGGCACGTGGAAGATGACGCCGTCGCGGCAGTACCCGCACAGCGCCGACATCCCGGACCTGCTCGGTCAGGACCGCACGGTGCCGATCCAGGCCTACGCGCTGGCGCCGGACGGGGGAGCGGACAACACGCAGTTCAAGCCCAGCGACTTCCACCAGCCGCTGCACCTGAAGTCCTCGCCCAAGCCCGGGATGATCACGAAGCCGGTGCGCATGGTCGGGGACTCGTTCTCCCAGTTCGCCAGCCCGTACCTGGCCGCGACGCACACCGACATCGCCATCACGCACCCGGACAACGTCGCGACGAATCCCGAAGCCGCGGCGGCCTTCCTGGCGGAAGGCGAGGTCGTCACCTTCGAGCTCTCCGAGCGCTTCGTAGCAGGAGGCAGATACCTACTCCTGGACCCGGCAGCCGCAGCGGAAGTCGGCAAGATCCTCGCCGCCCACCCCGTGAGGTGAGGGCAGGGGGCAGTTTTGGTCCGAACTGACCGGACGAAACGGTCGTTGATCATGGACGGTTCGGACCAAAACTGCCCGCGGGCAACCCGCTCCCAGAACCGCGCGTCACCGCTCGGGTGATGAGCGGGGGAGCGGGGCCGAGGTCCTGGCCGCCACGTGGTGGGGGCGCGGGGACTTGGCCGCGAACGGTGCGACGAGGGCGTTCTCCACGCTGTTGAACACGATGAAGATGTTCGACCGCGGGTAGGGCGTGATGTTGTTGCCCGAACCGTGCATGGAGTTGGAGTCGAACCACAGCGCCGACCCGGCCTGGCCGGTGAACTGCTCGATCCCGTGCTCGTAGGCCAGCTTGGTGATGTCGTCCTCGGCGGGGACACCGACCCTCTGCTGCTTGAGCGAGGACTTGTAGTTCCCCTCCGGGGTTTCACCCACGCAGGACACGAAGGTGCGATGCGCGCCCGGCATGAGCATCAGACCGCCGTTGAACGGGTAGTTGTCGGTCAGCGCGATCGAGATGCTGACGGCGCGCATCGCCGGCATGCCGTCCTCGGCGTGCCACGTCTCGAAGTCCGAGTGCCAGTAGAAACCGGTGCCGCGGTAGCCGGGCATGAAGTTGATCCGGCTCTGGTGCACGTAGACGTCCGACCCCAGGATCTGCCGTGCGCGGTCCAGGACGCGCGGTTGCCGGGCGAGCGTTCCGATCATCTCGCTGATCTCGTGGACTTCGAAGATGGAGCGGACTTCGTTCGACGAGCGCTCGATGATGGTGCGCTCGTCCGCTCGCACTTCCTCGTCGTGGGTGAGCCGCTCCAGTTCCTGCCAGTAGGACTGCACTTCAGCGGGGGACAGCAGTCCCTCGACGACGTGGAAGCCCTCGGCATCGTGAGCGGCCAGTTCTTCGCGGCTTGCCGGACCGGCCGAAACCCCGGGCCAGACGGTCGGATCGGTCCGATCGAGCTGCGCCGGATCGGAGCCCCGGGTCGGGTAGCGGTCCGTGGTGCTCAGATCAGCGACGGTCATGGGCTGCGCCTCCTTATCGAATTCCCGCCGGAGCGGTTCGATGCCGCTTTCGCATCGCCCGCCTTTCTCGGTTCCTCGGCAAGAAGCGGCGCACATGGTGCGCACGTTCCCCCAAGTCAACGTGTGGGAACCCCCGGTGGCGACACAAAGCAACGCGGCGGGTCCCCGGTCTCCGGGTACCCGCCGCGTCAGCAGCCTAAAAGCGTCAGCTCGCGACGTCGTCCTCGACGATGAGCGGGTAGACGCCGTTCTCGTCGTGCACCTCGCGACCGGTGACCGGCGGGTTGAACACGCACACGGTCTTCATGGTCGTCTTCGGGCGGACCTGGTGCTTGTCGGCGTCGTTGAGGACGTAGATCGAACCAGGCTTGAGCTGGTGGACCTCGCCGGTCGCCTTGTTCTCGACCTCGCCCTCACCTTCGGTGATGAAGACGGCCTCGATGTGGTTGGCGTACCAGAAGTCGTTCACCGTGCCGGCGTAGAGCGTGGTCTCGTGCACCGAGAAGCCCAGCTTGTCCTTGGCCAGGATGATGCGCTTGCTGCGCCAGTTCTCCGTCTTGATGTCGGCGTCGGTGTCATCGATCTCCGAGAGGTGCCGGACGATCACGTGTGCCTCCTGTAAATCTCTTCAATGGTGCTCTGCGCGGGCACGCGCCCACTCGCAGCTTGCCGCACGACTACCGGGGACGGGAGAGGTGAGAACGCCTCGACGACGATTTTCACCCTCCCGACCCCGCGGGTTCTGCGGCGAATCAGGCCAGAACGGACCTAACGGAGTCGCGGATGATCTCCAGGCCCTTCTCCAGCTCCTCGTCGGAGATGGTCAGCGGCGGCATGATCTTGATGACCTCGCTGGACGGGCCGGAGGTCTCCAGCAGCAGCTTGCGGTCGAAGGCGGCCTTGGAGACCTTGCCCGCGACGTCGGGGTCCTCGAAGCCGAGACCGCGAGCCAGACCGCGGCCCTTGGCGACCGCGCCCTCGTGCTGGGCGGCGGTCTCCTCGAGGACCTGGCCGACGCGCTCGCCCTTGGCGATGGTCGACTTCTCCAGCGAGTCGTCGGCCCAGTAGAGGCGGAACGCCTCGGCGGCGGTCACGAACGCCGGGTTGTTGCCGCGGAAGGTGCCGTTGTGCTCGCCCGGCTCCCACACGTCGTGCTCCGGCTTGATGAGCGTCAGGGCCAGCGGCATGCCGTAGCCGCCGATGGACTTCGACAGGCAGACGATGTCGGGCTGGATGCCGGCCTCCTCGAAGGAGAAGAACGGTCCGGTCCGGCCGCAGCCCATCTGCACGTCGTCGACGATCATCAGGATGCCGTGCTTCTGGCACAGGTCGTAGAGGCCGCGCAGCCACTCGGGACGGGACGAGTTGATGCCGCCCTCGCCCTGCAGCGTTTCGACGATGACCGCGGCCGGCTCGTTGAGGCCCGAACCGCTGTCCTCCAGCATGCGCTCGAAGTACAGGAAGTCGGGGACCTGGCCGTCGAAGTAGTCGTCGTAGGGCATCGGCGTGGCGTGCACCAGCGGGATGCCCGCGCCACCGCGCTTCATCGAGTTACCGGTGACCGACAGCGAGCCCAGCGTCATGCCGTGGAAGGCGTTGGTGAAGCTGATGATCGACTCGCGGCCGGTGATCTTGCGGGCCAGCTTCAGCGCCGACTCGACCGAGTTGGTGCCCGTCGGGCCGGGGAACTGGACCTTGTAGTTGAGGCCGCGCCGCTGGAGCACGTTGGTGTTGAACGACTCCAGGAACTCGGCCTTGGCCTTGGTGGCCTGGTCGAGACCGTGGGTCACGCCGTCACGGGCGATGTAGTCGAGCAGCTTCTGCTTCAGGGCCGGGTTGTTGTGCCCGTAGTTGAGGGCACCGGCACCGGCGAAGAAGTCGAGGTAGGGGGTGCCGTCCTCGCCGTAGAGGTAGCTACCGACCGCGCGGTCGAACGTGGCAGGCCACGTTCTGCTGTAGCTGCGGACTTCCGATTCGAGGGTGGCGAAGATGTCGTTCACGGATCCTCCGTTCGGCCGACGGCGCGCGGGCGCCCGGCGCTTCAGGGTCGGCTAAGACTTGGGTGGCTGGTTCAGGCGGCGTCGAACGGCCCGATGCGGTACAGGTCTTCCCCCAGGTGCGAGTCGGGGAACAGATCAGCGGTGAACAACTCGCTGCTCTTGATCTCTGTTGCACGGTCGCGCGCCAGTGCGCTGAAGAGCTTGATCGACGCGGTGTTGTCTGGTGTGATCGTGGTCTCCAGGAACCGCGCCCCGCGTCCCACGACGCGGTCCACCAGGTGGTTCAGCAGCTTTCCTGCCACGCCACCCCCGCGCTGGGAGGCATCGACGGCGACCTGCCACACCACGAGGGTGTCCGGGGCGTCGGGCCGGAGGAATCCGGTCACGAAGCCCACGACCGCACCGTCGACACGCGCCACCGCGGAGGTCTGCGAGAAGTCTCGGCACCACAACAGGTATGCGTAGGACGAGTTCACATCGAGCACTGCCGAATCGCGAGTGATCCGGTAGAGCTCTGGGCCGTCCGCGACGACCGGAGTGTCGATCTCCAACCGTCCGGCTGAACCGCTTCCGCCATTTCGATCTTCGTGCTTATGGCTCGGTTTATCGCCGGTCATGTTTTGCCAACTTAACAGAACATCCGTTACGCGTCAGGTTCTCGCGCCTTTCTTCCGGCATCTACCAGGAGAGACGCAATTTTACACGTGAGAAGCACTACACAAACGTTGATCCTCCGTCTGAGCCGGTGCTAGTCCCCGGTCGGCGAGATTCGCCGTACAATTTCCAGCATACCCTGACCTGCGGAAACGCAGAATTCGGGACTGAGTCGCCAACACGCGGCAGGAAATCTTCCGGGCTCGTGAATACGCGGTGGGAAAAGACGGCGGGCGCACCCACCGGGGCTGGCACGCCCCGGGCGAGTGCGCCCGCTCGGTGTGGGCCCCGTGCCTGCGTGCAGGGCCCGTGGGGGTGGTCGATCAGACGCCGGCCAGCGACGAGATCCAGTCGCGGTACTCGGTCACGTTGACGTAGGCGGTCGAGGACTGGCGGTCGCTCGTCGACGCCACACCGACCTGCTTGTCACCTGCGAACATCGGGCCGCCGGAGTCGCCGCCGGCCGGGATGCCGTCGCCGCGCGAGGCGCAGACGGCCTGGCCGCCGCGGTAGTCCGTGCAGTCGCCGTTGACGCCGGTCACGTTGACGTCGGCGACCTTGAGGATCGGCGCCTGGCACTCGATCTCGGGCTTGTCGGTGCAGGTCGCACCCCAGCCGAAGGTCTGGACCGTGTCACCGGGGTTGACCGTGCCGGGGTCGCCCAGCGGCGCGTAGTCGGTCTGCACCGCGTGGTCGATCTTGACCAGCGCGATGTCGGCGGTGTCGTGGATGTGCACCTCGCCGGGGATGGCGTTGGCGTGCTCACCCTTGGTCTGGTCGACGTCACCGATGTTGAAGCTCAGGCCGTTGCCGTCGGCCGCGTCGGCGACGCAGTGCTGAGCGGTGAGGATCCACTCGGCGGAGATGATCGAAGCGGTGCAGGTCTCCTGGTCGTCGACGAACAGCCGGGCCGCCCAAGGTGCGCTGTCCACCTCGCGGCCATCGATGATGTACGGCTGGACGTCCTGCGGGGTGGGGTCTGCCTGAGCGGGGACCGCCAGCAGGCCGCCGGCGATCACGGCACCGGCGAGTCCGGCGAGGTTGCGGACGAGCGACACGTTGGTCTCCTTCGGTTCGCGGATTGGCGAGGACCGAAATCGACCTTCACTCGACCGAGTGAAGCTGTCCATTGCTTGAGCACAAGTTGCCAATCACTGGGAAATGCGAGAGGAACGAACGGCCGTGGCAATTCCACGTATTTCCCAACGGAATTCGGCTTCGCCCGTGCGAGGTTCCAGCGAGGTCTGCGCTCGCGGAGATCGTTGGTTCAGGCGGTGTTCCGCCGGATCTCGCGGTATTCCTTGATCACCACGACGATGATCGCGATGTCCAGCGCGGTCAGCACCGGCAGCAGCAGCGAGTGCGTCTGCACGCCGCGGACCAGCTCGAAGAGCACGAACAGCCCCAGCGCGGTGATCGCCGCCGGGTACCAGCGGACGGCCTTCCGCAGCAGCGCGACGACCAGGACGAGCTTGATCAGCCCGTGCACCAGCAGGTAGGCGATCACGAAGGCGCGGGCGCCGCCGACGAGGTGCTGCACCGACTCCTCGAAGTGACCGGCCAGCGGTCCGGTCGGCGGGCCGAGCGGGTCCCTGGTCACGACTCCGTGTGCGATCCAGGTCAGCGCCCGCGGCGGGATGAAGATCAGCAGGACGCCGCCCGCGAGCTGGCTCACGGCATCCAGCCCCTTGAGCCACACGGCCACGCGGAAAAGCTTGTCGGTGAGGGTCAGCTCGCCGCCCATCACCCCATGATGCGCCGTCGGCCTGCGGTGGGTGGGAGTTGCGCGGTCAGAGTTGCCGGGTCATGAAGACGCTGTTGGGGTCCTTGCGGTATTCGGCGAAGGGGTCGCAGTAGTCGAAGCCGTGTTTGAGGTAGAGCTTGCGCGCCGGTTCGAAGAAGTCCGCGGAGCCGGTTTCCAGGCTGAGCCGGGTATATCCCATGAGTTTCGATTCGCTGATGATGTGATCCAGCAATCGTGACGCGATTCCGCGATTCTTGTGGCAGGGATCCGTGCGCATTGATTTGATCTCGGCGTGTTCGAGATCGATCTCTTTGATCGCTCCGCAGCCCAGCACGGTGTCGTCCTCGCGCGCCGACCAGAACGTAACCCCAGGTCGGCGTAGGGAGTTGAGCTCCAGGGCGTGCGTGCTCCCGGGAGGCGAGATGGCCCGCATCTCGCTGAGATGGCCGTTCAGGAAAGCCTCGATCTCCGGACCTGTCAGATCGTCAACGACAATGCGCACCAGCAAACCCCACCAGAATTCACGATCGACATCGGCCGGAACGGTATAGCGGGAGCACGGCCGATGTCCAGCTGCCCGCGTCGAAGTGATCTTCGGCGCGTTGAAAACCGACTCGTAGTCGCAGTGCAGAGGCCGACCGTTACATTTTCCCTGGTCCCGGGACCAAATTTCACCCCGATGGCTGTGGCGGAGCGGACACGGCCATGTCCGGTCGGTTAAAAGGCCTGGCCAGGTACGCTTGGAGCCGCTGAGGGGACTCGAACCCCTGACCATCCGCTTACAAGGCGGGCGCTCTACCAACTGAGCTACAGCGGCAACGCGCGAACGGTGCGCGCGCGAACATCGTAAGCGCCGCTGCGGCCGGGTCGGGAGGCGGCCGCGCTTGCGTCGACGACCAGTGATGGAAGCCACAGATGTCGAGTGCAACGGTCCGCTCATGACAGGCGATGCCCGAGGGGAAGATCAGTCACGGCGGCGCTCCGCTCGCGGGGCGCGGCAGGAAGGAAAGACCGCGGTGGGAATCACGCAGCGCGCGCGTGGTGTGCTGCGGCGGCGCGACCCCGAGCAGACGATCGTCCCGGGCTCTCGCAACGTCGTCTTCGGGCCCTCGCTGCCCGACGAGTCAACCGTTCACCTCGTCCTGGACCTCGGGCTGCGCATCGGTGAGGTGCAGATGGCCAGCGGTGCGGGCGCATCCGACGTCACCGCGACCATCATCGGCGTGGTCAGCGCCTACGGTCTGCCGCACTGCGAGGTCGACGTGATCTACACGTCGATCACCGTCTCCTGCTACCGCGGTACCGAGCAGCCGCCGATCACCTCGCTGCGCGTGGTCCGCAACCGCTCCATCGACTACACGCGGCTCGCCGACGTCGAGAAGCTGCTGCGGCGGATCACCAACGGCGAGATCAGCGCCAACGACGCCTACGCGGAGCTGGACCGGATCACCACGGCGACGCACCCGTTCCCGCGCTGGGTCGCGACCCTGGCGTGGGCCGGGATGGCCGCCTCGCTGGCCGTCCTGCTGGGCGGTGCCCAGGACCCGTTCCTGCCGCTGGTCGCCGCGGGCATCACGGCGCTGGTCGACCGCATCGGCCGGTTGCTCAACAGACGAGCGCTGCCGTTCTTCTTCCAGCAGGCGGTCGGCGGTGCGATCGCCACCAGCCTCGCGCTCGGCGCGTTCGCGGTGGGGATCCTGCACAACCCCTCGCTGGCGATCGCCGCGAGCATCATCGTCCTGCTGTCCGGGATGACCGTCGTCGGTTCCATGCAGGACGCCATCACCGGGTACAACGTGACGGCGGCGGGCCGGATGGCCGAACTGGCGATGATGACCGCCGGTCTGATCGCAGGCGTCGTCCTGTCCCTCTACATCGGACTGCGAATAGGGGGCGACACCGTCGCGGGGCTGGACCCGCAGTCGCTGGGACGCGCGCAGGTGACGGCGACGGAGACGTTGCGGCTGCCGGTGCAGATCCTCGCCGGTGCCTCCACCTCGGCGTGCTTCGCCCTGGCCAGCTACGCGCCGCCGCGACCGCTGCTGATCGCCGGTGTGGGCGGTGGCGTGGCGGCGGGTGTGCACGCGACGCTGATCAACCCGCTCCTCCTGGACGTCAACCCGGTCCTGGCCGGGGCCGTCGCCACCATGGTCGTCGGTCTCGTGGGCGGCATCGTGGCCCGCAGGTTCGAGATCCCCGTGCTGGTCGTCGCCGTGTCCGCGGTGTCCCCGCTGCTGCCGGGACTGGCGACCTACCGCGGGCTGTTCGAGCTGTCGGTGCTGCGCAGCCCGTCCGGCGTCGCGACGCTGATGCTCGCGGTGGCCACCGGTCTCGCGCTCGGCGCCGGCGTGGTGCTCGGCGAGTACCTGGCGCAGCCGGTGCGCAGCAGGCTCGGCAGGCTCGAACGGCGGATCTCCGGACCCCGGCTGTCCGGTCCGCTGCGCCCGAGCAGGCGGCGGCTGGACTGACCGCCGACTTGCCGCGTGACGCAACGGAAACGAGGTTAAGGGCCCATCCGGACCGAAACACGCGGGAGTGTTTGGTCCACACGAAGCACGCGGTGCGGGGCTGGGTTAAGTAGCCTCGCAATTACAGGTGGATGCACGGCGGGAGGGTTTCCGGTGAGCAAGGGCGACGAGCCCAGTAGCAGTTCCGGCCGGGCCGACTTCGTCGTGGTCGCCAACCGGCTCCCCGTCGACCTGGAGAAGCTGGAGGACGGCACCGAGCGCTGGAAGCACAGCCCGGGCGGGCTGGTCACGGCTCTCGAACCCTTCCTGCGGGCCAGGCGCGGAGCCTGGGTCGGCTGGCCGGGCGTCGCCGACGTCGACGTGGAGCCCTTCGACGACGACGAGATGCAGCTGTACCCGGTCAGGTTGTCGTCGGACGAGTTCGCCTCGTACTACGAGGGATTCTCCAACGCCACCCTGTGGCCGCTCTACCACGACGTGGTCGTTCCGCCGGTGTTCGACCGCTCCTGGTGGCACGCGTACCAGCGGGTGAACCGCCGCTTCGCCGAGGCCGCTGCCGAGGTCAGCGCCGAAGGCGCCACCGTGTGGGTGCAGGACTACCAGCTGCAGCTGGTGCCCGCGATGCTGCGCGAGCTGCGGCCCGACCTGCGCATCGGCTTCTTCCTGCACATCCCGTTCCCGCCGGTCGAGCTGTTCATGCAGCTGCCGTGGCGGACCGAGATCGTGCGCGGCCTGCTCGGCGCCGACCTCGTGGGCTTCCACCGGCCCGGTGGTGCGCAGAACTTCCTCTGGCTCGCCCGCAGGCTCGCCGGCTTCGAACCCAGCCGCGGTCAGGTGGGCGTGCGCAACCGGCCGGGCGTGGTGCAGGTCGGCGACCGGACCGTGCGGGTCGGCGCGTTCCCGATCTCCATCGCCTCCACCGAGCTGGACAAGCTCGCGCGCAGCAAGGACGTCCAGCAGCGGGTCAAGAAGCTGCGCGCCGACCTGGGCAACCCGCGCAAGATCATGCTCGGCGTCGACCGGCTGGACTACACCAAGGGCATCGACGTGCGGCTGCACGCGATGCACGAGCTGCTCGCCGAGGGCCACGTCAAGGCCGAGGACGTGACGATGATCCAGGTCGCCACGCCGAGCAGGGAGCGGGTCGAGCACTACAAGCAGATGCGCGAGGACATCGAGCGCGAGGTGGGTCGGATCAACGGCCTGTTCGGCCGCGTCGGTCACCCTGCCGTGCATTACTTGCACACTTCAGTGGACAAGAAGGACCTCGTCGCCCTCTACGCCGCCGCCGACGTCATGGTCGTGACACCGGTGCGCGATGGGATGAACTTGGTCTGCAAGGAATACGTCGCCTGCCGCTACGACCTGGGTGGCGCGCTGGTGCTCAGCGAGTTCGCAGGCGCGGCCGCCGAGCTCACGAGTGCGTTCTTGGTGAATCCCCATAACCTGGACGGGGTGAAGGACGCGCTGCTCGCCGCCCTGGAGATCGACGAGGCGGAGGGTCGCCGTAGGATGCGCGCTCTGCGCAGGCAAGTGCTCACGCACGACGTCGACCGCTGGGCGCGGTCGTTCCTCGAAGCGTTGGGCGCCCCCTCCGCGGAGTAGCTGACGGTAACCGGCCCGGAACACGGATCGCACGACGTCGGCGATACTGAGCAGAACCGGTCGCCAGCAGATGCTTATCGCCTCAGGCGTTCCGGATCGATCCATCCAGACCTGACCTGCCCCAAGGAGTATGGCGTTGACCGCCGAAGCCCTGCCTGCGGAGCTGCGCCGCGTGATCGTGCAGCTCGCGCGGACGCCTCGACTTCTGGTCGCTTGCGACTACGACGGCACGCTCGCGCCGATCGTGGCCGATCCGAGCCAGGCCAAACCGCTGCCCGAATCGGTGCACGCGCTGCGGTCGCTCGCCGCGCTGCCCGCCACCACCACGGCGGTGATCTCCGGCCGCGCGCTGCGCGACCTGGCCACCCTGTCCCGGCTGCCCGCCGAGGTCCACCTCGTCGGCAGCCACGGCTCGGAGTTCGACGTCGGGTTCGTCCACGGCCTCGAACCGGAGGCCACCCAGCTGCGCACCGAGCTGCAGGTCGCGGTCCAGGACATCGTCCGCAGCCGGACCGGCGTGACCTTGGAGGCCAAACCGGCCAGCGTCGCGGTGCACGTCCGGCGCGCCGAGCAGGACGTGGCTGACGACGTCCTCGACGCCGTGCGCCGCGGCCCCGCCCAGTGGGACGGCGTGCAGGTCACCGAGGGCAAGGCCGTCATCGAACTGGCCGTGGTGCAGACCGACAAGGGCAACGCGTTGGACGCGCTGCGCCACCAGGTCGGCGCCACCGCCGCGATCTTCCTCGGCGACGACGTCACCGACGAGAAGGCCTTCGCCCGGCTCCAAGGCCCTGACCTGGGAATCAAGGTCGGCGACGGCGAGTCGCTGGCCGCGCACCGGATCAGCAGCACCACCGACGTCGCCACCGTGCTGGCCTTCCTCATGGAGGAGCGGCGCACCTGGCTCTACGGCGAGCAGGCACCGCCCATCGAGCGGCTGACCATGCTGTCCAACGAGCGCAACGTCGCGCTGCTGACCCCGGACGCCCGGGTGACCTGGATGTGCCACCCCGGCCCCGACTCGGCGGCGGTGTTCGCCGACCTGCTCGGCGGGCCCGGCGCTGGTGTCTTCAGCATCCGCCCGCACGCCGTCGGCAACGGCGGGCAGCGCAGCCCGCTGCCGCTGGGCCAGCGCTACGTGCCGAACACCATGACCGTGGAAACCCGCTGGTCGCGGCTGCTCGTCACCGATTACCTGGCGCACGGCACCGACAGCCACCGCACCGACCTGGTGCGGGTGATCAGCGGCGCCACCACGGTCTCGGTGGAGTTCGCGCCGCGGCCGGAGTTCGGTCAGGTGCCGGTGCGCATCAGCCCCGAGCGCGACGGCCTGCGCGTCCACGGCACCTCGGACCCGATCGTCCTGTACTCGCCGGGCGTGGACTGGGAGATCACCTCCGACGGCATGCACCAGTCGGCGAAGGCCGTCATCGAACTGCGCGAAGGTGAACCGGTCGTGCTGGAGATGCGCGGCGGCACCGAGGACCTCACGCCGACCGACGAGCCGAGCCGCCGGGCCGAGGCCGAGGCCTACTGGTCGGAGTGGATGAAGACGCTGTCGCTGCCGGAGGTCGAGCACGACCTGGTGGCGCGCTCGGCGCTGACGCTGCGCGGCCTGGTGCACTCCGACACCGGCGCGATCATGGCCGCCGCGACCACGTCGCTGCCCGAGGAGATCGGCGGGGTCCGCAACTGGGATTACCGCTACTGCTGGCTGCGGGACGGCGCGATGACCGCGCAGGCACTGGTCACGCTCGGTTCCAACGCCGAGGCCGAGGGCTTCCTGGACTGGCTGCACCGGGTGCTGGAATCCGTTCCCGGGCCGGAGCGGTTGCACCCGCTGTACTCGCTGCAGGGCACCGGTCTCGGGCCCGAGGCCGTCATCGACAGCCTGCCCGGCTACGCCGGATCGCGACCGGTGCGCGTCGGCAACCTCGCCGACCAGCAGGTCCAGCTGGACGTGTTCGGTCCGGTCGTGGAGCTCATCGCGCACCTGGCGCAGGCCACCGGGAAGGTCCGGGACAACGACTGGCAGCTGGTCACGGCGATGGCCGACGCGGTCGGCAAGCGCTGGTTCGAACCCGACCACGGCATCTGGGAGGAGCGCGACGCGCCCCGTCACCACGTCTACTCCAAGGTGATGTGCTGGGTGACGCTGGACCGCGCGATCAAGATCGCCGAGGCCTACGGCCGCACGGTCGAGGACGGCTGGGTGTCGCTGCGCGACCAGATCGCCGAGGACGTGGTGAAGAACGGCTGGCACCCGGACGTGCAGGCGTTCACGACCGCCTACGAGGGCTCCGACCTCGACGCGGCCTCGCTCTACGTCGGGCTGTCCGGGCTGATCGACCCGTCCGACGAGCGGTTCCGCGCCACGGTCACGGCCATCGAGGCGGAGCTGCGCAGCGGTTCCACGGTCTACCGCTACCGGCGGGACGACGGCCTTCCGGGCGACGAGGGCGGTTTCCACCTCTGCGCGGCGTGGCTGATCGAGTCCTACCTGCTCACCGGTCGTCGCACCGAGGCCGAGGAGCTGTTCCAGCAGATCGTGGACACCGCGGGCCCGACGGGTCTGCTGTCCGAGGAGTACGACCCGATCGCCGAGCGCTCCCTGGGCAACCACCCGCAGGCCTACTCCCACCTGGGCCTGATCCGCTGCGCGCAGCTGCTGTCGGCCTGACCCGCACCGGACGACGGGCCGCTCACCTCGGGGTGGGCGGCCCGTTCGTGTCGCGTGCTTGGTCACGTTTTCGACTTTTGCGCTTGTCTCCGGTGGTCGGCATATAGCCTCACCGCGGAATCGTGCGGAAGGGGCGTACCGGAATGATCGTGCTGCTGGTCGTCTTGGTGGTGCTGCTGGTCGTGGTCGCGGCCGTCGCCGTGGTGCTCGGGGTGCGAGCGCGCAAGGCGGCCCGGCAGGGGGAGCCCGGGGCGGGAGCGCCGCAGGACCCCTTCGGGACCGGTGACCAGGACTCGCTTCGGGGGGATCCTCGTGCGCTGAAAGCCGGGGACATCGTGGAGATCCGCTCGACCACCTACACGGTGCGCGGCAGCCTCCGCCTCGACGAGGGCGGGTGGAGCTGGTCGGAGCACCTGCTCGACGACTCCCAGGGCACCCAGGTGTGGCTCGCTGTGGAAGAGGACCCGGACCTGATCCTGACCCTGTGGCGGCCGGTGACCGGCGCGGGAGCCCCGGGGGAGAAGTCGGTCGAGTTCGACGGCCGCACCTACCGCTCCGGCGAGTCGGGTTCCGCGACGTTCCGCAGCGAGGCCACGACGGGCCTCGACGCCGAGGGAACCGTTCGCTACCACGACTACGAGTCCTCCGACGGTGCGCTGCTGGGCTTCGAGTCCTACGGCGGGGCCGCGTGGGAGGCCACCGCGGGCGAGAAGCTCGGCCGCTACGACGTGCTCATCTACCCGACGGCGGACTGAACTCATGAAACCCAGGTACTGGTTCGTCATCGCGGCGCTGGCCGCCGTGCTCGCCCTGATCGTCGGGCTCGTGATGATCTTCTCCACCGGCTCCGGCCCGCGGGGGTACGTCGCGCACCACTACACGCGGGCCGCGCAGCTCGACATCCCCGGCGACGACGACAACGAGGCGTACACGAGCCCGAAGTTGCCGAGCGTCGTGGCCGCCGAGATCACCAGGAAGTGGCGCCCGCAGTCGCAGTCGGCCGACTCCTCGGGCGTGTACCTGCGCTACTCCGGTGATGCCGTGATCATCCAGCCCCACCAGCGCGGATCGGTGATCCACCTGATGGACGCCGACCGCGCCTACCGCCGCTACCACAGCCACGTCGGGCACGTGTGGGGTTGGACGTCCACGCACGGTGAGAGCTTCCGAGGCCGCGGGCCGGGGGCCGGGAAATGAAGAAGTGGCTGCTCATCGGGCTCGGGGTCCTGACGCTCGTCGGCGCGCTGCTGGTCACGACCCTGTTCGGCGGGTCGACGCAGACCACCTTCACCTCCGACGAGACGACCTACTACAGCCAAAGCACCCGCTACACCGGTCTGGAGTCCGAGAGCTTCAGCCAGGACGAGTCGCAGCAGCTCAGCCGGCAGATGGCGGACCTGGAGAAGCTGCACGGCGTCTGCTTCGGCTGGAAGCTCACCGACGGCGCGACCAGGCGCTCCGCCCAAGGATCCAGCCGGGGCCCGAACGTTCCCGCGGAATCCTGCCCGCGCTGGGTCGCGACGCAGGTCTTCGTGGTCAACGCTGCTGACGACGACGATCTCGACGCGGCCGACATCGAGGTGCGGGCGTCCCCGGGGTTCGGCTCGCTGCCGGAGGTGGACGACTACGTGGGGCTCGGAATCTCGGCCGACGCGCTGGTCGAGACCACGGTGGCGTTCACCGGCCAGGCAGCTCGCGCGACCCCGCTGCTGCTGGTGGAGAGCGGAGCGCTGCCGCCGCCGCGAGTCCCGGATTCGACCGGGACGCCGTCGGCGCCGCTCCCGGAGGCCGACGGCTCCGGTTCGAGCTGGGTGGCGTGGGCGTGGCTCATCGGGCTCGGGGCGGTGGCGCTGCTGGCCGTGCTGCTGGGACTCGGGGCCTCGGCCAAGCAGAAGAAGCAAGTCCCACCTCCTCCCGGACCGCCGCAGGGCCCGCCACCGCAACCCGGCCCGCCGCAGGGTTTTCCGCAGCAGAGCTACCAGCCGCAGGCGCCGCCGGGTTACCCGCCGCAGGCGCCGGCGGGTTATCCGCAGCAGGGTCCGCCGCCGGGCTACCCGCCGCCAGGACCACCGCCCGGGTACGGGCCACCAGGGCCGTACCGGCCACAACCTCCGGGGCCGCCGCCGGCGGGACCCCGGCGCTGACGCACCACGACACGGGAAGGGCACACCACCTTGCTCAACGAACTGCTCGCCGGCCTGTTCGCCGCGGTCGCCTACGGGGTGATCGGCGTGGCGATGATGGCGCTCGGCTACCTGCTCGTCGACCTCGCCACGCCCGGCAAGCTGCGCGACCTGATCTGGGTCAACCGCAACCCGAACGCCGCGCTGCTGCTGGTGTCCGGGCTCACCGGTGTCGGCATCATCCTCACGACCGCGATCGTGGCCAGCGCCGACGACCTGCTGCTCGGGTTGGTCGGCACCGTCGCCTACGGACTGCTCGGCCTGATCCTGATGAGCCTGTCGTTCCTGCTCATCGATGCCATCACGCCCGGCAAGCTCGGTGACGAGCTGTCCTCGCCCGACATGCACCCGGCGACCTGGGTGTCGGCGACCGCGCACGTGGTGCTCGCGGTGCTGATGGCCGCCGCGATCTATTGACGGCCACCGAAGCCCCCGCGACCCCGGAGGAGACCGCGGCACCGCGGGGGCGCACCGCGCGGTTCGCGGTGCTGGTGGCGGTCTTCGTCTGCGCGGCGTGCGGACTGGTCTACGAGCTGGCCCTGGTCGCGCTCGGCAGCTACCTGATCGGCGACACCATCGGGCAGGCCTCGATCGTCCTGTCGCTGATGGTGTTCGCGATGGGCGTCGGCGCGCTGGCCGCCAAGCCGCTGCAACCCTGGGCGGCTGCCGCGTTCGCCGGGATCGAGCTGCTGCTGGCGCTGCTCGGCGGCCTCAGCGTCCTCGTGCTCTACGCGGCGTTCGCGTGGCTGAGCCTGTACCTGCCCGCGCTGATCGCGACCGCGCTGGTGCTGGGGCTGCTGATCGGCGCCGAGATCCCGCTGCTGATGGTCCTGCTGCAGCGGATCCGTCAGCAGGACGCGGGTTCCGCGGTGGCCGACCTGTTCGCCGCCGACTACGTCGGTGGGCTCGTCGGCGGCCTGGCCTTCCCGTTCCTGCTGCTGCCGCTGTTCGGGCAGGTCCAGGGCGCGCTGCTGGTGGGGATGCTCAACGCCGCCGCCGGGCTGGGCCTGGTGCTCACGGTGTTCCGGCGTGAGCTGAGCAAGCGCGCCCGGCTGCTGCTGATCGGAGCGTCAGCGCTGGTCGGCGCGCTGCTGGTGGGGGCGTACGCGTTCGCCGACGACTTCGAGGTCACCGCGCGGCAGGCGCTCTACGCCGATCCCGTGGTGCACGCCGAGCGCTCGCCGTACCAGGACGTGGTGCTCACCGAGTCGCCGTCGCTGAGCGGGACGCCGGACACGCGCATGTACCTCAACGGCGACCTGCAGTTCAGCTCGATCGACGAGTACCGCTACCACGAGGCGATGGTCCACCCGGCGATGAGCGGTCCGCGCGAGCGGGTTCTGGTGCTCGGCGGCGGAGACGGCTTGGGGCTGCGGGAGATCCTGCGCTACCAGGACGTCCGGGACGTCACGCTGGTCGACCTCGACCCGGCGGTGCTGCAGCTGGCCCGCACGGATCCGCGGGTGACCTCGTTGAACCACGACGCCTTCGAGGACCCTCGGGTGCGCGCGGTCCCCGGTGACGCCTTCACCTGGTTGCGGGAGAACCGCGAGCGCTTCGACGTGGTGATCGTCGACATGCCCGACGCGGACTCCACGGCCACGGCCAAGCTGTACTCGGCGGAGTTCTACGGCCTGGTCGAGCAGGCCATGTCCGACGGTGCCCGCGCGGTGGTCCAGTCGGGTTCGCCGTACTTCGCGCCGAAGGCCTACTGGTGCATCGAGGCCACGCTGCGCTCGGTGGGCCTGCGCACCACGCCCTACGAGGTGTCGGTCCCGGCCTTCGGCGAATGGGGTTTCCACCTGGTCACCGCAGGCGCGGAACCGCCGGAACCGCGCTTGCCGCAGGACGTCCCACCGCTGCGTTCGCTCAACGCCGAGACCCTCCAGGCCGCTCGGGTCTTCCCGCCGGACCGGGACCGGTTGCCGGGCCTCACGCCGTCGACGCTGATGCACCCGACGATCCTCGACTACGCGCAGGGCGAGTGGTCCAACTACTGAGCGTTTCGGGCCCGGATGTGAAAATTGCCGTTCACCGGGGTGAACGGCAATTCTCCTGCAGTTTCGTGACCGCGATCACGGGCCGAACCAGAACTCCTCGCCGGAGCGCGGCGGACCGGACGTGGCCCCCTCGATGAGCTGCGTTTCCAGCTGGATGTGCCGCGGACGGCTCGGCTCGCTGGTCTCCAGCAGGAGCCGGCCCGCAGCGCGGCCCTTCTCCAGCCAGGGCTGGCGGACCGTGGTGAGCCCGGCTCGCTCGGCGTCCGGGATGCCGTCGAAACCCGTGATGGTCAGGTCTTCCGGAACCCGCAGGCCGCGGTTCTGGGCCTCCCGCAGCGCGCCGAGCGCCAGGATGTCCGAGGTGCACACCAGCGCGGTGATCTCGGGGTCGATCTCCAGCGCCTGAGCGGCGGCGGAGGCACCCGAGTCGAGGGTGTGGTCGAAGCGCTCCACGACGGGCACGGTCGTCCAGTCCACCCCCGCCTCGCTGAACTCCTCGGCGAGCGCGGTCAACCTGGCCTTCTGCACGTGGAAGCTGGCGTTGGCCTGCCGCTGCACGGTGGCGGGGCCGTCGTTGCGGCCTCGCGCCAGGCGCATGCACAGCACGCCGATGCGCCGGTGGCCGAGTCCGATCAGGTGGCCGGCGACGGCCTTGATGGCCTGCCGGTCGTCCGGGCCGACCCAGTCCAGGTTGTCCAGCCGCGGCTGGTCGCAGACCACCACGGGGACGGGGCGTTCCATCACGGCAGCCAGGTGCGGGTCGTCCTCGGGAACGGAGTAGACGACGAACCCGTCGACACCGGCGCGGTGCACTGCTGCGACGTCCTCGCGCTCGGGGCTGGCCGGTATGAGGGTCAGGCCTTGCCCGGCGTCTTCGCAGGCCAGGGCGAGGCCTTCGAGGAAGCCGACGGCTCCCGGGTCGCGGAAAGCGTAGGAGAGGTTCTCGGTGAGCAGCAGGCCGACCGCGCCCGCCTTGCGGGTCCGCAGTGAGCGCGCCACCGGGTCGGGTCCCGGGTATCCGAGCCGCCGCGCCGTCTCCAGGACGCGTTTGCGCAGCTCAGGGGACAGCTGATCCGGACGGTTGTAAGCGTTGGACACCGTCGTCCGGGAAACCCCGAGTTCCGCAGCGAGCGACGCGAGGGTCGCAGGCCGCCGGGCATTCGTTGACCGCGCCATGGAGGAACCGTAACGGTTCAGAACCCGAGGGTGAAGCGAGCATGACTTACATCCCACTGATGTTCGAACCGTGAACACAGAACGACGCGGAGTGATCACTCTCCGGAATTGCGGCAGTCGGTGGGGTGACGTTCGGTCCAAACGACGCTACTTTCTCGGAGACCGATTGTAGTGAAGGGTGTCACAAATGGCTGAGGTCGCGTACGTCAACGCCTCTCGCGTCTATCCCGGCAGCCCGCCGGTCAAGGCGGTTGACCAGCTGGAGCTCGACGTCGCGGACGGCGAGTTCCTCGTTCTGGTGGGGCCCTCCGGTTCCGGGAAGTCAACGGCGCTGCGGATGCTGGCCGGGCTCGAGGACATCGACGAGGGCGGCATCTCGATCGGTGGCAGCGATGTCACCAACACCCCGCCCAAGTCCCGGGACATCGCGATGGTGTTCCAGTCCTACGCGCTCTACCCGCACATGACGGTCGCCGAGAACATGGGATTCGCGCTCAAGCTGCGCAAGACGCCCAAGGCGGTCATCAGCGAGAAGGTGACCGAGGCGGCGCGGATGCTCGACCTCGAGAAGTACCTGGACCGCAAGCCCAAGGCGCTCTCCGGTGGTCAGCGCCAGCGAGTGGCGATGGGACGCGCGATCGTCCGCGAGCCCAGCGTCTTCCTGATGGACGAGCCGCTGTCCAACCTGGACGCGAAGCTGCGCGTGGAGACCCGCGCCAACATCGCCGCGCTGCAGAAGCGGCTGGGCACCACGACCATCTACGTCACCCACGACCAGGTCGAGGCGATGACGATGGGACACCGCGTGGCGGTGCTCAAGGACGGTCTGCTGCAGCAGGTCGCGACTCCGCGCGAGCTCTACGAGAACCCGGCGAACGCGTTCGTCGCCGGCTTCATCGGCTCGCCCGCGATGAACCTCAAGACCGTCCCGCTGACCAGCGAGGGCGCGGTGCTCGACGGCGCCACGGTCCCGCTGTCCCGCGAGGCGCTGGCCGCGGCGGGCGACCTCAAGGAGGTCACCTTCGGCGTGCGTCCGGAGGCGCTGGAGCTGACCTCCAGCGACGCCGAAGGGCTCGACATGACCGTCGAGCTGGTCGAGGAGCTGGGCGCCGACGCCCTGATCCACGGCTCGATCTCGGTCGGCGGCTCCTCCGAGCGTTTCGTGGTCCGCGCCGACGGGCGCACGCCTCCGGCCTTGGGCCAGCAGGTCAAGGTGGCCCTCCGCGACGCGGGTGAGGTGCACCTGTTCCACCCCGAGACGGGCGACCGCCTCGCTTCGTGATCCGTGCGCGGCATCGCCGCGCGCACCGGCCCTCGACGCCCCCGCCCGTTTTCCGGGCGGGGGCGTTGTTGCTGCATGTGGTTGATATCGCGTTCGGAAATACGTCGGGTCCTGGAGCGTTCGGGTGAAGGGTGCTTAGACTGCAGTTGACAACGGTTTCCGTTACCGTTCGCAACTGGAGTCGCTCGACAGCGCCCTCTACCGATCACCCGGGAGTGCCATCCATGACCGTCCGCAGCCGCTCAGCTGTGACCGCATTAGCCGGACTGACCGTCGGCGCCATCGCGCTGACCGGCTGCTCCGCCGGTGGGCCAGCCGCTCCCGGGCCGAACGACAAGATCAAGGTGGTCGCCTCGACGAGCGTGTGGGGCAGCGTCGTGCAGGCCGTCGGCGGCGACGGCGTCGAGGTCGACTCGATCATCGAGGACGCGGCCGCCGACCCGCACTCCTACGAGAGCAGCCCGCAGGACGCGGCGAAGATCAGCGACGCGAACCTGGTGGTGCTCAACGGCGGTGGCTATGACGACTTCATGACCCAGGTGCTCGGCGACGCCCCGAGGCCGACCGTGCAGGCGGTCGACTCCGAGCAGCAGCCCGCGCCGCCGCAGGGCGAGCACGCCGGTGAGCCCCACGCAGGCGAGCACGCCGGTGAGCCCCACGCAGGCGAGCACGCGGATGAGCACGCGGGTGAGCACGCGGATGAGCACGCGGATGAGCACGGCGGTGAGCAGCACGCCGGGCACGACCACTCCGCGAACGAGCACGTCTGGTACGACCTGCACGCCGTGCACGAGGTCGCCGACAAGGTCGCCGCCGAGCTCGGCAAGATCCAGCCCGCCAAGGCCCAGCAGTTCGAGGCCAACGCCGCGGCGTTCGAGCAGCAGGTCGCCGGGCTCGAGGGGCGCGTCGGCGAGATCGCCGCAGCTCACCAGGGCAAGCCGGTGATCGTCACCGAGCCGGTGGCGCACTACATGGTCGAGGCCGCCAAGCTGAACGACGTGACCCCGCCTTCGTTCGTCAACGCCATCGAGGCCGAGACCGACCCGTCTGCCGCAGCCGTCGCCGACATCCAGAACGCGATCAACGCCCGCCAGGCCGTTGCCGTGCTCTACAACCCGCAGACCGAATCGCCGGTCACCCGCAACGTGCGCGCCGCCGCCGACTCGCAGCGCATCCCGGTCGTCGAGCTGACCGAGACGCTGCCGCAGGGCCAGAACTACGTGCAGTGGATGGACGCGCAGATCACCGCTTTGCAAGGTGCGCTGAACCGATGAACTCAGAACAGGTCGCGGAGACCGCTGGAGACCCGGTGACGGCTGAGGCCGCCGCCGGGTCCCCGGCCGTCTCGCTGCGCGACGCGACGCTGGCCTACGGCGAGCGGACGCTGTGGTCCGGGCTGGACCTGGACGTGGCGCCGGGCGAGTTCGTGGCGGTGCTCGGGCCGAACGGTTCGGGCAAGACCAGCCTGCTGCGCGTGCTGCTCGGCTTGCAGGAGCTCAACTCCGGCACCGTCCACATCGGATCGGAACCGGCCAGGCGCGGCAGCGACCGGATCGGCTACATCCCGCAGCAGCGCGCGCTGGAAGCCAACGTCACCGTGCGCGGCAGCGACCTCGTGGGCCTCGGCCTCGACGGGCACCGCTGGGGCCTGGGCTTCGGCGGTCGGCGCGAGCGCAAGCGCCGGGTGGCCGACGCGCTGCGCGCCGTCGAAGCGACTGAGTACGCCACGATGCCGGTCGGGCTGCTCTCCGGTGGCGAGCAGCAGCGGCTCCGGGTCGCCCAGGCGCTGGTCGGCGACCCCGCGGTGCTGCTGTGCGACGAACCGCTGCTGTCGCTGGACCTCTCGCACCAGCGCAAGGTCTCCCGGCTGATCGCGGAGCAGGCCCGCCGCAGCAACGCGGGCGTGCTGTTCGTGACGCACGAGATCAACCCGGTGCTGCCGCTGGTGGACCGGGTGCTCTACCTCGTCGACGGCCGGTTCCGGATCGGCACGCCCGACGAGGTGATGAACTCCGAGACGCTCTCCGAGCTCTACCGGACGGACATCGAGGTGGCGCGGGTCGGCGGGCGGCTCGTCGTGGCGGGCGCCGAGGACGACGATCACCACGTGGTGGGGGCGGAAGAAGCGTGAACGACATCGGTGAATCGCTGAGCAGGGTGTTCGACTTCGACACCATGATCAGCCTGCTCGGCTACCCGTTCGTCCAGCAGGCGCTGCTGGCCGCCGCCGCGCTCGGCCTGGTGTCGGGATGCCTGGCGCCGCTGGTGGTCGCCCGCAAGATGTCCTTCGCGGTGCACGGCACGGCCGAGCTCGCCTTCACCGGTGCCGCTGCCGCGCTGCTGGTCGGCGCGAGCGTCGGGGTCGGCGCCCTGGCCGGTGCGGTCGTGGCCGCGCTGCTGCTCGGGCTGCTGGGGCAGAAGCACACCGAACGCGACTCGGTGATCGGCGCGATCCTGTCCTTCGGCCTCGGCGTGGGCGTCTTCCTGCTGTGGCTGAACCCGGAGCGCACGGCGAACAAGTTCAGCCTGCTGGTCGGCCAGATCGTCGGGGTCGACTCCTCCGACGTGCTGCTGCTCAGCGTCTGCGCGATCGTCGTGCTGCTGGTGCTGGCGGTCGTCTACCGGCCGCTGCTGTTCGCCAGCGTCGATCCCGACGTGGCGACCGCCCGCGGTGTGCCGACCCGCGTGCTGACCCCGCTGTTCGCGGTCCTGGTCGGCGTGGCGACGGCGCTGGGCGTCTACACGGTCGGCGCGCTGCTGGTCCTGGCCCTGATGGTCACGCCGGGCGCGGCCGCCGCGCGGGTGACGGCGAGCCCGGTCCGCGCGACGGTCCTGGCGGTCGTCTTCGCGGAAGTGGCCGTCCTGGGCGGGATCCTGCTGTCGCTGGCTCCTGGAGCCCCGGTCAGCGCCTTCGTGACGATCATCTCGTTCGTGATCTACCTGGTCTGCCGGGCCATCGGCTCCCGCCGCCTGGCGCGAACCTCCCGAACCCCGGTCCCCGCCTGACCCGACCCCGCACCCACCCCCCTCCCAATTTCGCGCGAAATTGGGGAACGCCCCCGCACTCGCGCGTGTCTGAGCAGTTCAGGGTGCCGGGGAAGGCAGCGTGGCACTCAATTTCGCGCGAAATTGGGAGGGGGTGGGGTGAGATTCGGGGTTAGGTGAGGCCCAGGTAGCGGCGTTCGTTGAAGGGTTCGCCGGAGCAGCTGGCACCCAGGTCGTGCCCGATCCGCTCGATGACGTCGGCCAGTTCGAGGCGGGCCAGCCAAGGGCGGGGGAGGACCGCCGTGCCGTGGCGGGCTCCCAGGATGCTGCCGGTGACCGCGGCCGTGGAGTCGCTGTGCCCGGAGTGGTTGACCGCCAGCCTGATCGCGTCGGCGAACTGCTCGGGCTTGGGCAGCGCCAGGGCGCAGTACACGCCGATGGCCAGCGCTTCCGGCCCCACCCAGCCCTGACCGAGCCGTTCGATGTGGCCGACGCTGGCGCCGAGCCGGGCCAGCGTGGCGGCTTCGGCGAGGGCGTTGGCGGTCTCGTAGTCCTCCCGCAGGACCCGGCCCGCGGCCTGATCGATCGCGGCGGGCAAGCGGCGCTGCTGCACCGCGACCAGGTGCACGATCAGCGCCAGCGCCCCCGCGGACGCCCAGCCGCCGACACCGCCGTGCGTCAGCGCCGCGCTCTGGCAGGCCAGCTGGTAGGCCATCTCGCCGGTGGGGGAGAAGCCGATCGGTGTGCTGCGGTCCAGGCCGCCGCATCCCTTGGAGGTGTTGCGCGGCCGGTCGGGCGTGCCCAGCTCCGGCTCTTCCAGCGCGCGCAGGCTGGTCAGGCCGGGGGCGCGGCTGACGTAGAGCTCGGTCTCCGCGAGCAGCCCGGTGGCGCCGGGCGCGGGCTTCTCCTCCTGCTGGGTCAGCAGCCAGCGGCGCAGCGCCGCAGCGGTGGACTCGACCGGTCGCCACTGCCCGCCGTTGTTGCCCGAGGTCCACGCGTGCAGGTAGCCCTCGCCGGCGAACAGCGCCATCTGCGTGGCGTCGCCGAGCAGTGCTTGCGGCGCGGGTTCGGTGAGCCCGTCCGGGCCGAAGTCGGCTCGGATGTCCTCCAGCGGCGCGTACTCCACCAGGGTGCCGAGCGAGTCGCCGAGGGCACCGCCCAGCAGGCAGCCCACCGCCCGGTCGACCACTGTGGACGTCGTCGGCACGGGTGGAGCTCCTTCCGCGGCGTCTCGCTACGCCACTCGTTCGGGTGATCGACGCACACAGACTTTACTTGCCGACATCGTCTGCCGGGAGGTGTTCACCGGAGTGTCCGGTTCGGACTGCGCACACCGGTGAGAACCACCTGAGCAGCGGCCATCCCGCCGAGCTCCAGGACGCCAGAATGAGTCGGGAAACACGGAGCGGATCTCCCACCTGGTATTTCGGGCATACTCCATTGGTGTGAGGCTGGTGAACGCCTCGGTCTGGCAGGCGATCCGGATCGCTACCGTGTGTCGGTCGCGGAACGGCCAGAAGTCGAATTTGGGTGAGAATGACGCCGCACGGCAGCTTAGAGGGGACCGCAGGCTTCGAATTCCGCCTGCTCGGTCCGCTCGAGGTGCACCTCGACGGCGTTCCGCTGGAAGCGGGGCGCACGCCGGTCCGCGCCCTGCTCGCCTGCCTGCTGCTCGAACCCAACCAGGTCGTGCCGATGGACCGGCTGATCGACACCCTCTGGGATGACGAACCACCGGTCAGCGCGCGCACGATCATCCAGGGCTACGTGTCCCGGCTGCGCAAGTTCTTCGGCACCAGCGGCCCCGAGATCATCACCCGCGCACCCGGATACCTGCTGCGCGTCAACGGCGACCGGATCGACGCGCACCGCGCCCGCAGCCTCATCAACCGCTCGCACGGGCTCGAACCCGCCGAACGATCGCGCCTGCTCACCGAGGCCCTCTCGCTGTGGAGCGGGCCCGTGCTCGCCGACATCGCCGGCAGCAGGCTCTACCGGATGGTGGCGCCCAACCTCGACGAGCTCCGCCTGCTGGCGCTGGAGGAGCGCATCGCCGCCGACCTGGAACTGGGCAGGCACCACCAGCTCGTCGCCGAACTCGCGACCCTCGTCGACCAGCACCCCGTGCGCGAGCGGCTGACCGGGCAGCTGATGCTCGCCAACTACCGCGCCGGGCACCGCGCGGAGGCCCAGGCCCGCTACCACGAGCTGCGCCACCGCCTGTCCAACGAGCTCGGCATCGACCCCGGCCCCGAGCTGCGCGAGCTCTACGAGAAGCTGCTGCGCGACGACCCCGCGCTGCGCAACCACCCCAGCCGGGTCGAACCGGGTCTGGGCATCCGCCGCCCGGTGCCCGCTGAACTCCCTCCCGCACCAGCCGGTTTCGTCGGCCGGAAGCTGGAACTGGCCACCCTGCAGGCGATGCTGGACACCCGCGAAGAGGGATCCGGCCTGATCACCGTGCTCACCGGAACGGCCGGAGTCGGCAAGAGCGCCCTCGCGCTGACCTGGTCGCACCGGGTCTCCGAGGAGTTCCCCGACGGCCAGCTCTACGCCTCGCTGCGCGGCTTCGACTCCGAGCACGAACCGCTCACCCCCGGCGAGGCGCTGACCAGCATGCTCAAGGCGCTCGGCGTGGCGGCCGACGCGATCCCCGTCGAGATCGATGACCGCACCGCGCTCTACCGATCGCTGCTGGCCAAGCGGAAGGTGCTGGTGCTGCTGGACAACGCCCGCGACTCCGACCAGGTGCTGCCGCTGCTGCCGGGCAGTGCCGCCTCGGTGGTCGTGGTCACCAGCAGGAGACGGCTCGACGGGCTCGTGGTGCGCTCCGGCGCCCGGGTGCTGCCGCTGGAAACGCTGCCCACCGAAACCGCCATCGAACTGCTCGACCGCGCAGGCGTTCCCGGCAAGTCGGCCGCCGAACCCGATGCCGCCGCCCAGCTCGCCGAACTCTGCGGCGGGCTCCCGCTGGCGCTGCGCATCGCCGCCGCCCGGCTGGCCGCCAACCCCGCGCGCGGCGTCTCCGACCTGGTGCACGAGCTCGCCGACGAGCGAACCCGGTTGCAGGGACTCGACATCGACGACGACGCCGACACCAGCGTGCGCCGCGCCTTCGACATCTCCTACCGCAGCCTGCCGCCGGTGCACGCCGAGACCTTCCGGATGCTCGGCTTGGTCCCCGGCCAGACGTTCACCGCGCACGCCGCGGCCGCCCTGTGCGGGACCGATCCGGCCGCCGCGCAGCGCAGGCTGCGCGCCTTGGCCCTCGCGCACCTGGTCACCGAGCCCGAACCGGACCGCTTCGGGATGCACGACCTGCTGCGCGCCTACGCGCGGGAACTCCCCGCAGGCGACGACGACACCGAAGCGCTGCGCCGGTTGCTCCGGCACTACCTGTGCTCCGCCGACCACGCGCGGCGCTTCCTCCGCCCGGCCCGCGACGAGCTCGACTTCTCCGCGGCCGGCGAGCACCGTCCCGAGATCACGTCCCGCTCGCAAGCGCTCGAATGGTTCGACGCCGAGTGGCCGAACCTGGTCGCTGCGGTCCGCGCCGCCAACGCCGCCGGGCTGCACGACATGGCCTGGCCGCTGGCCCGCCTGCAGTTCAACTACCTGATGGTCCGCTGCCCCTGGGAGGACTGGATCAGGATCTACTCCGACGGCGCCGAATCCGCCCGCGCGGTCGGCGATCCCGTCGGCAAGGTGCTCATGTCGGCCGGCCTCGGCGTCGCCTGCGCCCGGTCCGGGCAGCTCGACGAGGCACTCGCGCACTACGAGGAGTCCTACCGGGTCGCCGTGCAGACCGGCGACTCCGAGCGCCTCGCCATGACCCAGGTCAACCTCTCCAGCGTGCTGTTCCGGCTGCGCCGCTACGAAGAGGCCAAGGTGCACTCCAAGGACGCGCTGAAGGTCTACCGCTCGCTCGGCGACCGCTACTTCGTGGCCGGTGCGCTCAACAACCTGGCGATGGTCGAGCAGGTCAACGGCGAGCTGGAACCCGCGCTGAGCCACCTCCGCGAAGCCGAAGACCTCTACCGCGAGGCCGACGACCTCGAAACCCTCGCGATGGTGCTCAACAACTGCGGCGAGGTCAGCATCGAACTCGGCCGCATCGAGGACGGCGAGCGCTTCCACCACGAAGCGCTCGACGTGGCCCTGCAGTGCGGCTCGGCCGTGCGGCAGGCCTCCGCCAACGTCGGACTCGGCGACGCCGCCAAGCTGCGCGGCGACATCCCCGTCGCCTGCACCCGCTGGGAGACCGCCCTGTCGATCTTCGAGGTGGAGGGGTCACCGCAGGTCAGAGAGGTTCGGCAGCGGCTCGACGAGGTCGTCGGACAGCCCGGCTGAACGATCGTTTAGCGCGCGTTTAGCGGACGTGTAGCAGCGACTGGGAACTTTGACCGTGGCGGATCAATCCGTGCGAGATCCGCGCACGGGCGGCTCTGGGGGAAGTCCTAGGGGGGATTGTCGCCCCGGTCGTCCCGGCCGCACGCGGCCGGGACGACCGCAGGGGGTTAGGGCATCCGGGCAACCGGGTGCGGGGGTGTGCAGGCGCTCGGACGGTTCGGGGGAGCCGCCCGAGCGTCTGTTTTTGTTTTTGGGGGTTTTGGGTCTACTGACGATGGTTGTTTTGCTTGGCGGTGCGGGTAGGGGAACCTGAGCGGCTCCGTGGACTCCGCGCGCCGCTCCTCGTGTATGGCCCAATACACGTCGTCGCGGCGTGCTCGCCACGAAGCCGCTCAGAACCCCCGGCGGTGCCGGTTGCATAGGTGGGGCACTGCGAAAGCACCTTCGGCGCTTGCCTGACGTGCTTCGCCGTTGCTTCTAGCTGCAGCTTGTGGGGAGTTTTTCGAGGCCTGGGCGTTTGGCTGTTCTGCCGTCTCCGCTGGAGACGCCTCGGAGGCGGCGGCTGATCCAGGGCGCCAGGTACTCGCGGGCCCACTTGATGTCCTCGACGGCCTGTTCCTGCCAGGTGCGCTCGTCGACGTCCGGCCACGGCTCGTTCCAGTTCTCGGCGGTGGTGATGCCGAGCGACTCGCAGGCGCGCAGCGCGACCCGGCGGTGGCCGTCGGAGGACAGGTGCAGCCGGTCCGCGCACCACGCGCGCGGATCCTGCAGGACCCGCATCGACCACAGGTCCATCACGTAGCAGCCGTGCGCGTCGGCGATCGAGCGCAGGTGCGAGTTGTAGGTGCCGACCTTGCCGCGCACGTGCTTGAGCACCGGGGTGCGCGCGGTGTCGAAGCCCGTGCCGATCAGCACGTCGGCCCCGGTCGCGCGAATGCGGCTCACGGCGTCGTTGAACAGCTCCGCCACCAGATCGGGGTCGCTGCCGGGACGGATGATGTCGTTGCCACCCGCGGTCAGCGCCACCAGCGACGGGTTGAGCGCGATGGCCTGCGGGACCTGGTCGGTGACGATCTGGCGGATCAGCTTGCCGCGCACCGCGAGGTTCGCGTAGCGCAGATCCGGGTCGCGGACGGCGATGTGCGCTGCCAGCCGGTCCGCCCAGCCGCGGTAGACGTCGGCCTCAGCAGTCGCATCGGCCAGACCTTCGGTGAAGCTGTCACCCAGCGCGACGAAGTTGTTCCAGCGCCCCGATCCCATGTCGACTCGTCCCCTTCTGCTCATCCCCACCCTCGTGATGGTGCGAATCAACAGTGGCCCTCGCGAACGCACCTACGCCACCGAAGGTTCCGGCCAAGTGACATACGGCACGGACCAGTCTTGGAAATATGTCCGATTGGTCTGTTGGCTTTGCGAAAACGATGCTTTTCCTTGATGCGCGGTGTATTCGCTCGTCACGGGGTCGAGAAGGTGGATCTTGCCGAGAAACACCGATACGGGTGAACGGCAGCTGCTAGTGTCCTTCGGCGGTAGCAGAAGTGACAAGGGGGCCCACGATGACGCGATCGGCGCAGGTCACAGCTCCACGTGCGTCCTTTCGCAGGACGCAGGGGCAGGTGCCCGGCGCTCTCGTCGTCGTGGCCGGTTGATGGGGAACGTCGACGTGGGGCATTGCGTCGGTTCCGTTGTGGCCGCGATTCTGATCGTCGGTCTCCGCAACTGTCCTGCAGATCTGGGGGAATCGTGACGGCACCGCAGAATCCGGCGTCCGCGCCGGGGCCGGCGGGATTCGAGTCGCCGAACCGGCGAGGCGGTCCGGAGCCGGGAGGCCGGCGCCGGGCGGAACCGCCGTTGCGGGGTTCGCTGAGCGACTCCGGGCCAGGAGGTCCGCCGCCCGTGCCCGCACCCGCGCCTCCCGCGCGCCCGGCCCCGGCCGCGCAGCGCCCGGGCCACTTCGACGTGCGCGCCGAGCTGGCGGCGCTCGCCGGTGACCCGCACCCGTTCGCCGTCTGGCAGCGGATGGAACAGCTCCCCGACCGCTTCGAGCAGGCGCAGCGCGGACCGGGCACGCCGAGCAGGCCGGTCACCGAGCCCTCGCGCCCCTCCACCGGCGGTCTGCCGTCGCTGTCCGGCGATCTCGGTGGTTCCCAGGCGCGACCGGCCGAGATGTCCGGTTCGCTGGTGGAGCCCGACGAATCGCGCCACGGGCGTCCCGAGGGCGCCAGCCTGAGCGGCTCGCTGCTGCCTCCCGAAAGCCACCGTCCCGCAGGAAATCCGGTCCCGGACAGCGGTCCGCAGCCGCAGGTGCGCGACGGCTTGCTGGGCGCTCCGATCGCCGAGGGTCCGCCCAGCGGTCCGGTTCCGCAGGTCGCCGACGTCCCGCCGCCGGTGGAGCCGTCGCGGCGGCCGATGCCGGAAGCGCCGGAAGCGCCGGTGGCGGAACAGCCGCCGCGTCCGGAACCGGCTGCGCGACAGGATGTTCCGCCTCCTCCCGGGCCGCCTGCCGGGATGCCCCCGGCCGGTCCGCCGAGCGGCCCGCGTCCGGCGAGCCCGCCTCCGGGTCCGCCGAGCGGCCCGATGCCGCAGGTCGGCCCGCCTCCGGCGAACCGTCCGCAGCCGAACCAGGGCCCGCCGAACCAGGGCCCGCCGAATCCGGGTCCCGCGAATCAGGGGCCGCTGCCGAACCAAGGACCGCCGCCGAACCAGGGGCCTGCGAACCAAGGGCCGCCGCCGAACCAACCGCCGCCGGCGGGTCCTCCGCAGCAGCACGCGTCGCCGCCTGCGGGCATGCCCGCGCCGCCGAACGGTGGTCAGCAGCGTCCGCCGCGTCAACCGGGCCCGCCGCCGATGGCGCCACCCCCGCAGCGTCCGGCGGGGCCACCGCCGCCACCGCAGCAGCCGGTGGAGCAGCGCGGTGCGCCACAACCGCCGCCGCGACCGGAGCCGCCGCGCCCGCCGGAGCAGCAGCAGCCGGAGCCGCAGCAGCCGGATCAGCGCGCGAAGGCCAGGACGGTGCGCGCCCCCAAGGTCAACGAACGCGCCGACGGCGGGTTCGGGCCGATGGGGTCGGCCGGTGCCTGGTCGGGCGGGAACCGCGCCGGGTACGGCCGGAACACCTCGTGGTCCGCCGAGGACTTCAAGGAAGAGCGCCGCGAAGGCGGTGACGACCTGCGCGCGGGTTCCGGCTACAAGCCGGGCGAGACCGGCAGCGGTGCCGTGCCGCAGTTCCTCATCGAGGCCGACGAGCTGTGGGACGACGACGACGGCGGACGGCTCGTGGCGCCGCCGGTGCTCGGCGAGTCCCCGGCCGGCTTCCGGGACTTCTGAGGCCGCGAACCGCCTGGTGAACCGGCTTTCGCGCCGGTTCGCCCCAGGGCGCACTGATAACACTGGGTACCGCTAACGCGAAATGTGAGCTGTGATGGTGGAGACGATCACCTTGTCGGCCCCCGCGGTCGATCTGCTCGGTGAGCAGTTGAACCTCACCGTCCGGCAATACCCGTTCGAGCTGCCGCGCGTCGCCGAGCTCCCGGAGGACCGCGACGTCGTCGCCCAGCGGGTCTGGCAGGAGCTGGAGTCCCACGGGCTCGCGCGCAACGGGCGTCCGGAACCGGAGGTCGAGGACGCGCTGTACCTGCTGTGCAGCTCCGAGGTGTCGATCGCGGCCGCCGGCCTGCTCGACGTGCGGGCCGGGCGCCGGCTCTCAGCGCGCGTCGTGGCCACCGGCGAGGTCGGCGTGCTCGGGATCTTCGACGGCCGCGGCATGCAGATGACCTTCCTGCCGCCGACCGATCTGCCGCGCACCGCCGCCGAGCTGCTGCCGGACGCCCCGACCGGCGCGGGCTCGGCGTTGCGCGCGGTCGCCGACCGGCGCGGCGGGATGCCCGCCGACGCCGACATCGAGGGCCTGCCGGAGCTGCGCGCCGTGACCTCCCGGCCGAAGTTCCGCTTCGGCCACTTCGTCGTGGCGGGAGCGCGCCGCGCACGTGTGCCCAACCTCATCTGGTTCGACACCGACCAGGGCCGCTACGTGATGCGGGGTGAGCGGGCCGAGGGGCAGGACGCCGTCGCCTGCCAGCCCGCCGACAAGCCGACGATCGCCAACGAAATCGCCACCCTGGTGGAACGAGCCCGCCGCCTCGGGTAGACGTGGGGTGACCGATTCGCCCGGTCGGCCCCGGCAGAACCGCCTGGTCGCCGGAACGGGGTTTTGGTTCCGGCGGAAGTTAGGGCAGGCTTAGTCTCGTGACGCAGGGGCAGACGGACATCGAGCGGGACGACCGCGATTCGTTCATGCGGTTGCTCGGCGGGCGCGGCAGCGCGGTCGACGCGAGCCTGCCGCCCGTCGCGTTCGGCGTGGGCTGGTTCTTCGGCGGCGAGTCGATCGTCATCGGCAGCGCGGCGGCCGTGGCCGTCGGCGCGATCCTCGGCGGCTACCGGCTCCGCAAGGGAGCCCGCCCGCTGGCCGTGCTGATCAGCTTGCTGGTGGTGATGCTGGGTGCGCTCATCGCGATCCGCACCGGCGACGCCGCGGACTTCTTCCTGCCCCGCCTCGCCAGCAACGCGCTGAGCGCGCTGGCGTGGATGACCAGCATCGCGATCCGCTGGCCGCTGCTCGGCGTGGTCGTCGGCTTCGCGCTCAGGCAGGGGCGCAAGTGGCGGCACGATCCCGTGCTGCTGCGCGCCTACAGCAGGGCGAGCTGGGTGTGGGTCGGGCAGTACGTCGTGCGGCTGATCGTGTTCATCCCGCTGTGGCTGGCCGGCGCGACCGGCCCGCTGACCGTCGCGCAGCTCGTGCTGACCTGGCCGCTGGTCGCCGTGTGCGTCGCCGTGAGCTGGTGGGTCATGCGCCGCTGCCTGCCCGCGGACCACCCGGGGATGCGCCATCCGCGGGAACCCGCGATGTGACACCTCCGCGACGTGGGCGCACAATGCGCTCATGTCTCTAGGCAGCGTGATCACCGCGATCGTGACCCCGTTCGACGACCGGCAGAAGGTCGACGAAGAAGCGTTCCTGGACTTGTTCCGGCACCTGCTGGCCAACGGCTCCGACGGAGTCGTGGTGTGCGGCACCACCGGCGAAGCGCCGACGCTGTCGGACGCCGAGCACCTGCGCCTGGTCGAGCTGGCCGTCGGCGAGCGGCCCGAAGGCGTCACGGTGATCGCCTCGACCGGCTCCAACAACACGGCGCACGCCTGCTGGATGACCGAGCGCGCCACGGAGATCGGCGCCGACGGCATCCTGTCGGTGACCCCGTACTACAACAAGCCGAACCGGCGCGGCCTCATCCGGCACTTCACCGAGATCGGCAAGGCCACCGACAAGCCGGTGGTCCTCTACAACGTCCCGTCCCGGATCGGCCTGTCGCTCGATCACGACCTGCTCGCCGAGCTCGGCCAGATCGACAACCTGGACTACGTCAAGCAGGCCGACAACGACGCCTTGGCGCAGGTCGACGGGCTCGGCCTCTACGCGGGCAACGACGACGGCTTCGCCCAGGCCCTCGACCTCGGCGCCCTCGGCGGCATCCTCGTGGCCAGCCACCTGGTCGGCCCGCGGATGAAGGAGATGGTCACCGATCCGGCCCGCCGCGCCGAGATCGACGCGAGCCTGAAGCCGCTGTACTCGGCCCTGGGCGTCACCACCAACCCCGTCCCGGTCAAGGCCGCGCTGGGACTCCTCGGCCGCGACGTCGGAACCACCCGGCTCCCGCTCGTCGAACCCGACGAGCGGGAACTCCAGGTCATCCGCCAAGGACTCGCCGACGTCGGCCTGCTCTGAACTCCGGGTGAGGGTCAGGGCAGGAGCGTCTTGTGCAGGGCGGCGGGGTCCTGGGCGAGGGGGAGGGCCGCCAGCCATGCGGCCGCTGCCGCTCCCGGGCCCGCGGTGCGCGGTTCCGGCCACGAGCGGGCTTCGAGCTCGGCCCTGATGGCCTGGCCGATGCGGTTGTCCGGGGCGAGGAGACCGCCCGCTAGGACGACCGGCGAGTGCTGGTCCGGCCGGGCGATCGCGGCGGTGTCGGCGAGCAGCACCGCGGCGCGGTGCACGATGTCCTCGGCAGCGTCGTCCTCGGCGCTGGTGACCAGGGGTGCGAGCTCGGCGAGGCGGATCGGTTCGCCCGAGTTGGCCGCGGCGATCAGCGCCTTGCGCTCCGGGCGGACGCCGAGGTGCTCGCAGACGGCCTCGGCCAGGCCCTCCACGAGGCCACCGCGCTCCAGCGCGCGCAGGGTCGCGCGCACGGCCTCGCGACCCAGCCAGTAGGCCGAACCCTCGTCGCCCAGCAGCCAGCCCCAGCCGCCGATGGTGGCGGCGGTGCGGTGGTCCTCGATGCGCTCGGAGACCGCGCCGGTCCCGGCGATGAGCACCGTGCCCCTCGGTTCGGGCGTGCCTGCCGCGAAGGCGACGACGCCGTCGCTGACCGGGGTGGTCTCGCAGCCCAGGCCGAGCCGGGCCCACTCGCCGCGGAAGAACTCGACGAACGCGGGGTCGGCCATCTTGCTCACCCCGGCCATGCCCAGCACGCACCCGCGCACCGCGGTCGGATCGTGGCCGCCGAGCGCCGTCCTGGCGGCGGCGGCCATCTGCGCGACGGCGTCGGCCGCCGGGTGCGAGTTCGGATTGCCCCCTGCTGCCTCGCCGGTCCCCAGCACCCGGCCGGTCAGATCGCTGACCAGGGCGCGGCTGCTGGTCCCACCGACGTCCAGTCCGAGGACGAGGGCCGTGTCATCACCGTGCATGGGCTCTTTGTACTCTCGCGCGGCGGAATCGGCGGTCGCTACGACGAGAAGTGGTCAAGTCGAGGCCTGGTCTCGACCGCAGCGAGCCGCTATACATCGAGTCGTCGTTTCATCGGTCGGGGAGAAGTGAAGCAATGGGCGACGCCCGTACGAGCGCCTGCCGCGTTCAGTCTGATGTGGACATCCGCGGAGGCGCTCGATGACCGTGGACACCCACCATCACCTGTGGGACCTCGACGTCCGCGACCAGCCCTGGATGACCGGCCCGGAGATGGATCCGCTGCGGCGCGACTTCCGGCCGTCCGACCTGCAGGCGGCGATCCGGGGTACCTCGGTGGACGCGACCGTGCTGGTGCAGACGGTCGCCGATCCGGACGAGACCCCGGAGATGCTGGTGCTGGCGGAGACCGTCGACCGAGTGGCAGCGGTCATCGGCTGGGTGGATCTCACCGCCAGGGACACCCGCGAGCAGATCGGCCGGCTGCACACCCATCCCTCGGGCGGCTGGCTGCGCGGAATCCGGCACCAGGTCGAGGACGAGCCGGATCCGGACTGGCTGGTCCGCCCCGAGGTGCTGGCCGGGCTCGGTGCCGTGGAGGACGCCGGGTTGCTCTACGAGCTGCTGATCCGCCCGCACCAGTTGCCCGCCGCGATCAAGGCGGTCGGGCAGTACCCGCAGCTGACGTTCGTGCTCGACCACTGCGCGAAACCGCCGGTGAGCTCCGGTGAGCTCGAACCGTGGGCGAGCCGGATCCGCGCGCTCGCGGCGCACCCGAACGTGGTCTGCAAGCTGTCGGGCCTGGTCACCCAGGACGAGTGGGCGGCGCAGCCGGACCCGTCGCGGCTGCGCGCCTGCGTGGACGTGGTCCTGGAGTCCTTCGGCCCGAGCCGGGTGATGTTCGGCTCCGACTGGCCGGTCTGCCTGCTCGCCGCCTCCTACCCGGAGGTTCTCGGCGTGGCCAAGGACCTCACCGCCGGCCTCAGCGACTCCGAGCGGACAGCGATCTTCGACACGACCGCCCGCGAGATCTACAACCTCTAGTTGTACTGACTTGAGAGGTTAGGTACGCGGTTGGGAGGTTGGGGAAGTTTTCATGAAAACTTCCCCCACCCACCCCCGAGGACCCGGCCGGGACGCCCACCCCTCCAGACGTCAGGTGGTGCGGGTGACCTTCTGCAGGCCGCGCGGGTTGTCGGGGTCGATCCCCCTGGCCAGGGCCAGGCCGAGGGCCAGCTGCTGGGCGGGCAGGATCTCCAGGATCGGAGCGACCTCCTCGGCGGATTCGGGCACCGGGATCCGGTGCGCGGCCGGGGTCTTCGACGCGGCGGAACCGATCGCGCAGATGTCGGCACCGCGACGGTTCACCGCCTCGACGACCTCGCGGGTCGACTCGCCGCCCAGCCCGGCGCTGCACAGCGCGAGCACGGCGGTCTCGGCGTCGATGGCCGCGACCGGGCCGTGCAGCAGGTCGGCCCCGCTGTAGGAGCGGGCCGACAGGTAGCTGGTCTCGGCGAGCTTCAGCGCGGTCTCGTGCGCGGTGGCCAGCGAGTACCCGCGACCGGTGGTGACCATCCGCCCGGCGAAGCGGTACCTCTGCACCGCCTCCTCCACCGGGTCGGTCGCGTCGGTGAGCGCGGTGGCCGCGAGGTCCGGCAGGACTCGTGCCTGCTCCGCCGTCCCGCCGCGAACGGCATCGATGAGCAGGTACAACGCCAGCAAGGTCGCGCTGTAGGTCTTGGTGGCCGCGACGGCCTGCTCCTGGCCCGCGCGGATGTTGAGCGAGTGCTCGGCGGCCGAGGCCAGCGGGGAGTCGGTGGTGTTGGTGACCGCGACGGTGAGCGCTCCGCGCGCCCGGCCCGACTCGGTGACCGCGAGCAGGTCCGGCGAACCGCCGCTCTGGCTGACCGTGAGCATCAGGACGTCGGTGAGGTCGGGCTGCGCTCCGTACAGGGTCGTCGTGGACGGCGAGGTCAGGCCGACCGGGAGTTGCAGGAGAACTTCGATCAGGTACTTGGCGTACAGCGCGGCGTGATCGCTGGAGCCGCGCGCCGCCAGCAGGGCGAATCGCGGGCGCCGTTCGGCGATGACCGCCGCGACCTCGGCGAACTGCTCTCGGGCTGCCAGCAGATCCGCGAAGATCGCCGGCTGCTGCTCGATCTCTGCCTTCATGTGCGTGCCGGGGTTGGCGGACATCTCGGGCCCATCCCTTCCATAAGGTCCAGACCAATTCTACTCGGTTCGGAACCGGGAAGCACCTCCGGTTCGTCCGATGGTCGGCTTCCCGGCGACCGCCGGGGCGTCACGGATCGTGGTGAGCGACACTCATTGTCAACAGGAATCGGCGTTAGTGTGCTCGCACACCAAAGTCTGAATTGATCAGTGCGCACGACCTGCCGGAGACGCGTTCCGCGCGGCCGCGCTGTCGGGCATGCTCGGTGGTCAGGCTGCGGCGGGTAGGAGGAACGATGCTCGACACGACCGTGTCCGGCGGGGCGGATTCGCAGGGGCGCGCGCCGCGGGAACCGAAGTACTGGGGGCTCAAGCAGCACCTCCTCGACCTGCTGCGATCGATGCCGCCCGGTTCGCCGATCCCGACCGAGCGGTCGCTGGCCTCCGAGTTCGACGTCTCGCGCACCACCGTCCGCCAGGCGCTGGCCGAGCTGACCGTCGAGGGGCGGTTGCTCCGCGTGCAGGGCAAGGGCACCTTCGCCGCCAAGCCCAAGGTCGCCCAGCGGCTCCAGCTGTCCTCCTACACCGAGGACATGCGGGCCCAGGGCAGGCAGCCCACCTCCCGGCTGCTGGAGGTCGTCGAGGAGGCCGCCGACGAGGAGCTCGCGGTGCTGCTGGGCACCAAGGCCGGTTCCGCCGTGCTGCGCCTGCGCCGGCTGCGGCTGGCCGACGCCGAGCCGATGGCCATAGAGACCACCCACCTGCCGCTCGCCCGGTTCCGCGGCCTGACCGCGCAGCTGGAGTCCGGTGGTTCGCTGTACCAGGTGCTGCGGGAGAGCTTCGACGTCGAGCTCGGCCACGCCGAGGAGACCATCGAGACCGCGCTGGCCAGCCCGGAGGAGGCCGAGCTCCTCGGCTCCGACGTCGGGTTGCCGATGCTGCTGCTGTCCCGGCACTCCTTCGACACCGAGGGCCGTCCCGTCGAATGGGTCCGCTCGATCTACCGCGGAGATCGCTACAAGTTCGTCGCCAGGCTCAATCCGCCCGCTTGATTCGCGACATGACGGTGCGCAGTCGCCTTTTCGCGCAGTGACACCGATTTTCGTTACACGTCGTGGGAGTCCTCACGAAAACGGGTGCCGCGGAGAAAACCGGCCCGGCACGCGCGTTGGCAGTGGGAGATGAGCGACTCCTATTGCGTGTGTGAGGGAAATGGCAAGGGGCGGCGCGGATTCGGCTGAAGATCAGCCGGAGAAGCAGAGCGAGAAGAAGACCCAGGTCTCACCGGCCCAGGTCGGTGGCGCGGCGCTGGCGTCGGTCACCGCCGCGTTCCTGGGTTCGCGGCTGGGCGTCGCCGGGACCGTGGTGGGTGCTGCTCTGACCAGCGTGATCATCACCGTCGGCGGCGCGCTCTACCAGCGGTCGATCGAGAAGACCAAGGAGAAGGCCGTGGTCGCCGCGGCCAGGGCGTCGGTGCTGCGGCAGCGCCGCATCCCGCCGGGGCACGCCCGGACCGAGGCGGCGACGCGGAAGCTCCAGGTCAGCGGTTTGCAATGGCCCGGCGGCGAAGCCGTCGAGGAGCCGGCGACCGAGCTCGTCCAGCGGGAGGCCCGGACCGTGCTCTCACCGCCGGTGCCGCGCCGCAGGTGGGGTCGCTGGACCTTGGTCGGCGCGACCTGCTCGGCGGTGTTCGCGGTGAGCATGCTGCTGGTGACCGGCTTCGAGGGCGTCACCGGACGCCCGCTCTCGGGCGGTGACGACGGGACGACGCTCGGTCAGGTCTTCAGGCCGGCGCCGCAGGCTCCGATCGAGACCGAACCTGCCGAGCCCACGGTCGGCGAACCGGCCCCGACCAGCGAGAAGTCCACGACGGAACCTTCCGCTCCGCCGACAAGCAGCGAGCAGGCCCGGCCCAGCGAGCAGTCGCCCAGCCCGTCGCCGAGCGAAACCGGTTCGCCCGCAACGCCATCCTCGACCGCGCAGCTGACTCCCGAGTCGACGGTCCCGGGACCACTTCCCGGATAAATGCGAAAAACGGTGAAATGATCGGGAATCGAGCTAATGATCAACGACTGTTCGGAGTTGTTTTGCGCACATTGCGCTAAAAGCTGGATGTGATTTCCCTGAGAAGATCTGATACTGGACCGGCGACGGGGCCTTGAGAGATCAGGTCACTACAAGGGAGACACGAGATGAAAAGCAGACTCGCGGCTCGCATTGCCGGGACCGTTCTGGTCACCGCGGGAACGGTTGCCGCACTGACCATGCCGGCCACCGCCACCGCGCCCACCGCCGCTCCGGTGGCGGGGACGCTGCTCGAGGCGATGCAGCGCGACCTCGGCCTCACCGAGGTGCAGGCCCTCGACCGGCTCAAGCTCGAATCCGCGGCGCAGCGCACTGAGAGCACGTTGCGCGACGCGTTAGCGGACTCCTTCGGCGGTGCCTACTTCGACTCCGCGACCGGCAAGCTCGTGGTCGGCGTGACTGACGCCGCCCGCTCCGAGCAGGTCCGCGCGGCCGGTGCCGAGGTCCGCCAGGTGGCCTTCAGCGTCAAGCAGCTCAACGGCGTCGTCGACGGTCTCAACGCAGGCAAGGCGCAGGCCCCGAAGAGCGTCACCGGCTGGTACGCCAGCGGCAAGCAGAACGCCGTCGTCGTCACCGTCAAGCCGGGTGCCGCCGCCGAGGCCGCGCAGTTCGCGCAGGCCGCGGGCGCTCCGGCCGACGCGGTCAAGGTCGTCGAGTCGCAGGAGCAGCCCCGGACCCTGATGGACGTGGTCGGCGGCAACGCCTACTACATCGGTAGCGGCGCTCGCTGCTCCGTCGGTTTCGCCGTGGATGGTGGGTTCGTCTCCGCCGGCCACTGCGGTGGTTCCGGCGACACCACCACCGAGCCCAGCGGCACCTTCGAGGGCTCGTCCTTCCCGGGTGACGACTACTCCTACATCTCGACCGGCGACGACGACACCCCGGTGGGCGCCGTCAACGACTACAGCGGTGGCACGGTCGGTGTCGCCGGTTCGTCCGAGGCCTCCGAGGGCGCGTCGATCTGCCGCTCCGGTTCGACCACCGGCTGGCACTGCGGCACGGTCGAGGCCAAGAACCAGTCCGTGCAGTACGAGCAGGGCACCGTCGAGGGCCTGACCCGCACCGACGTCTGCGCCGAGCCGGGCGACTCCGGTGGCTCGTTCATCGCGGGCGACCAGGCCCAGGGTATGACCTCGGGCGGTTCGGGCGACTGCACCAGCGGTGGCACGACCTACTTCCAGCCCGTCGGTGAAGCGCTGTCGGCCTACGGGGTCTCGCTGGTCACCCAGTGATCCTCGGTGGCGGTTCCCAGCGGGAGCGCCACCTCACGCAGCACGACGACCCCCGGGATCATCGGTCCCGGGGGTCGTCGGCGTCGTGCTCAGGGAAGTCGCGCGCGCAGGTCGCGGGCTGCCGCCGCGGGGTCCTCGGCCTCGGTGATCGCGCGGACCACCACGATGCGCTCCGCACCCGCCTCGACGGCCTCGCCGAGGTTGTCGGCACCGATGCCGCCGATGGCGAACCACGGACGTCCGTGCCCCCCGTGCTCGGCGGTGCGCCGGACCAGGTCGATGCCTGCGGCGGGACGCCCGGGCTTGGTCGGCGTCGTCCACACCGGGCCCGTGCAGAAGTAGTCCACACCGCGCTCGGTCGCGCCGGCGTGGGCCTGGGCGGCGTCGTGCGTGGACCGGCCGATCACCACGTCGTCGCCCACCACGCGGCGGGCGACGTCGACGGGCAGGTCGTCCTGGCCCAGGTGCAGCACGTCGGCCTCGGCGGCCATCGCGATGTCCGCGCGGTCGTTGACCGCGAGCAGCGCGCCGTGCCGCACGCACGCCTCGGCCAGCACCTCCAGCGCGGCCAGCTCCTGCCGGGCCTCCAGCGGAGAGCCGTGCGGGTCCTTGTCGCGGAGCTGGATGATGTCGACACCGCCGCTGAGCGCGGCGTCGGCGAAGTCCGCGAGATCACCTCGCTCGCTTCGGGCGTCGGTGCAGAGGTACAACTTCGCGTCGGCGAGGCGTGCGCGGATGCCGAAGCCGTCCAATCCAGGCATGCCTCCCAGCCTAAGGGGTTCTTGCAGACTCACTTTGCTTGGCGGTGCGGGTGGCGGAACCTCACACGCCGCCTGGGCTCCGGGCGCCACGACTGATGTATGCCAATACACGGCGTCGTGTCGTCCTCGCCCAGACGACGTGTGAGAACCCGCGGCGGTGCCGGCTGAGTCCCACACCTGAGGCAACGGCTCCGCCGCTTTCTGAAACGACTCCTAAGGCCTGTTTCGCGGTCGCTTCCCCGGCGGTGCCGGGCGGCAGGTCGTGGCCGACCAGCTGCTGACGTCGTGATCTGCGGACGGGTACGGTGGAGCGTGGTGAGCACGGGAGCCCGGCGGGCCGGGCTGAGAGGGAGCGCAGGGCTCCGACCGTCGAACCTGATCCGGGTCATGCCGGCGCAGGGAGCGTGGAATTGTCTGAGAATCGAACCGATCACGTCGCCGTCGTGGGCGGCGGAGTCGTCGGCCTGTCGGTGGCCTGGCGGGCCGCTGCCGCCGGGAACCGGGTGAGCCTGGTCGACCCGGCGCCGGCCTCCGGTGCCTCGCACGTCGCGGGCGGGATGCTGGCGCCTCTCGCCGAGGCGTGGCCCGGCGAGGAGGAGCTGCTCGAACTCGGCTCGACGTCGTTGAACCGCTGGCCGGAGTTCGCCGACCGGCTCGGTCGCGCCTCGGGCCTGCCGTCCGGTCTGCGCACCGAGGGCACGCTGATGATCGGCATCGACGGGGCCGACCGCGCGGAGCTCGACACCGTCGCCGGCTACCTCGCCGGCCTGGGCCGCAGCGTCACCAAGCTCACGAGCCGCGAGCTGCGCAAGCGGGAACCGTCGCTGGGGCCCGCGGTGCGCGGCGGGCTGGAGGTGCCCGGCGATCTCGCGGTGGACAACAGGCTCGCGCTGGCCGCGCTGCTGGCTGCCGCCGAGGCGGCGGGCGTCGAATTCGTGCGGGAACGCGCGGAACGGGTCCGGCCCGGCGTCGTGGAGCTCACCGAGTCCACTGTGGAGTGCGATGTCGCGGTGATCTCCGCAGGCGCGCACTCGGCGTCGCTGCACCCGGCGCTGACCGGGAAGATCCGCCCGGTCAAGGGCGAGATCCTGCGGCTGCGCCGACGAGCCACCGCGTTACCGCCGCCGACCCGCACCGTGCGCGGACCCGTGCACGGCCGGCCCTGCTACCTGGTGCCGCGCGACGACGGGGGAGTGGTGCTCGGCGCCACCCAGCACGAGGTCGGCTTCGACACCGAGGTCACCGCGGGCGGCGTCCGCGACCTGCTCGCCGACGCCGAGACCGTGATGCCGGGGATCGCCGAGTACGCGCTCGTCGAGGCCACCGCGGGCCTGCGCCCGAGCACGACCGACAACCTGCCGGTGATCGGCTGGCTGGAGCCCGGGGTGCTCGCCGCGACCGGTCACCACCGCGGTGGTTTCCTGCTCACCCCGGTGACGGTCGACGCCGTGCTGGCGCTGCTGCGCGGCGAAGAACCGGAACCGCTCATCAAGGCCACCGATCCGAGCCGCTTGGGAGGAATGCAGTGAACGTCGTGATCAACGGCAACGCGCGGGACGTCGGTCCCGACGCCACGCTCGCGTCGGTGCTGGACGACTTCGGCGTGCCGGAACGAGGCGTGGCCGCGGCGGTCGACGGCGCGGTGGTGCCGCGCGCGTCCTGGCCCAGCACGGTGCTGCACGCCGGCGCCGCCATCGAGATCCTCACCGCAGTGCAAGGAGGGTGACCGTGGACGACCCATTGGTGATCGCAGGTCGGGAGTTCGGTTCGCGCCTGATCACCGGGACCGGCGGGGCCAACAACCTCGCGGTCCTGGAGCGCGCGCTGATCGCCTCCGGCACCGAGCTGACCACCGTCGCGATGCGAAGGGCCGATGCCGGCGGCGGCACCGGCGTGCTCGACCTGCTGCGCAAGCTCGGCATCGAGGCGTTGCCCAACACCGCGGGCTGCCGCACAGCGGCCGAGGCCGTGCTCACCGCCCAGCTCGCCCGCGAGGCCCTGGGCACGAACTGGGTCAAGCTGGAGGTGGTGGCCGACGAGGACACCCTGCTGCCCGATCCGGTCGAGCTCCTCGACGCCGCGGAGCAGCTGGTGGACCAGGGCTTCGTGGTCCTCGCCTACACCAACGACGACCCGGTGCTGGCGCTGAAGCTGGAGGAGGTCGGGTGCGCCGCCGTCATGCCGCTGGGCTCGCCCATCGGCACCGGCCTGGGCATCCGCAACCCGCACAACATCGAGATGATCGTCTCCCGCGCCCAGGTCCCGATCGTCCTCGACGCGGGCATCGGCACGGCCTCCGACGCCGCCCTGGCGATGGAGCTCGGCTGCTCGGCGGTCCTCCTGGCCACCGCGGTCACCCGCGCCCAGGACCCGGAGCGCATGGCCACGGCGATGCGCAGCGCCGTCGAAGCCGGCCGCTTGGCCTCCCAAGCGGGCAGGATCCCCCAACGCTTCTGGGCCCAAGCCTCCAGCCCAGGCACCCCCACGAGCTGACCCCCGGTCGCGTGGTCCCCCAATTTCTTAAGTATTTGCACGTCACCCGGGTGACCCTCAAATACTTAAGAAATTGGGGGACCAGCCACCCTGGCGACCGGTCAGCGGATGTGGAGGCGTTCGGGGCGGACGAAGCTGATCGTGTAGCTCTTCCACGGGTTGTCGTAGCCGAAGGTGCGGTCGATGGCCTGGCGGGCGTGCAGGGCGTTCTCGACCAGGGAGCTCGCCAGGAGCTCGGAGGCCGGGGCGCCGCTCGCCGGGATGTCGGGGATCTTCGCCGTGGACTTCCCGCCCAGCAGGTCGTCGACCGAGCGCAGCGCGGGCACCGCGACCTTGCGCTCCTCGGCGGGCCGGAAGGCCAGCGTGGCGACGTCCTGGCGCAGCGCGTCGAGCGCGATCGCGGCGGCGCGGGTCGCGTGGTTGTCGTCGGTCTCCTCACCCGTGCCGTCCAGCAGCGCGGGCATGCCCAGCAGGTCCTGGGTCCGGCGCAGCGCGAGCACGTTCGCCGCCTGCAACGCCTTCGGCAGGTCCGCTCCCTGGCCGGAGGCGCGGACGCTGCGCAGCAGCTCCGACACCGACCAGACCGTGGAGCGGATGGCGCCGCGCACGTCCGGCACGATGCTGCTGGGCAGCACCAGGTAGCTCACGTACCCGACGATCAGCGCGATCGCGGCGCCGACCGCCGTGTTCGCCGCGAAGCTGATGCCGACGTTGACCAGCGGGCGGTCCAGCGCCATGGCCTGGTCGACCACGGTGATCACGATCAGGCAGCCCAGGACCGCCTGGTACTCGGCGCGCAGCCTGGGCATGTTCAGCAGCATCCCGCCGATGACCAGCGGGATCAGCAGGTAGGCGCCGGGCAGCAGGGTGATCAGGATGGCCAGCGCTGTCACGCCGAGGACCGCACCACCGGTGCGTTCCAGCGCGCCCGTCATGCTGTCGCGCGCGGCAGGAGCCAGCACCACGTACAGGGCGAGCAGCAGGCTCGACGCCGACGGATCGCGCAGCAGCAGCACGATCACCATGCCGACGGCGACCGCCAGGGTGCAGCGCAGAGCGTGCCGGAACAGCGAGGACCGGAATGACAGGTGGGCGCGCACGGCGCCCCGCAGCCGCTCCTGCAGCGCGCCCTCCTCGGGCGGCGGGACCGGGCGCTCGTCGCGGGAGACCACCGCGGCGCGGATCCGGTCCAGACCCTGGTTCACGCCGGCGACGGCGTCGGGCAGGTCCTGCCGGCCGCCGCGGGCCACGACCGCCTGCGCGGGGTCGCGGCGGGCCACCATCGGAAGTCCGGTGCAGGCGCGGGAGCGGATCGCGCGGGCGAGCTCGGCGGCGACGCGGTCGGCTTCGGCGACGATCTCGCGCAGCCGCTCGGCCTCGATCCGGTCGCTCTGCTGGGCCTGCGCGAGCAGCGTTTCGCGGGCGGCGCGGAACCGGGCGGCGCCGGCCAGCACCTGCCCGAGCCACGTGCTGGAGCCGTCGGAACGCCAAGCGCCCGCGGCGGATTCGAGCACGCCGGGGCCGGGGACCAGCAGCGTCCGGGCGACCGCGACGCGGGTCGCGTGACCGGGATCGGCGACCCCGGTGATCACCCGCAGCAGCAGCGCGAACAGGCCACCCGCGACGGTCGAGGCCAGCAGGACGAGGAACGGCTGGTCGTTGCCGATGCCGGTCGTGGTGGTCACCAGCGTGGCGGCGGCGAAGATCTGCCCGCCGATGCGGTAGTGCTCACCCAGCGCGGGCAGCATCCCGGTGCCGAACACCACGACCGCCACGGCGAGCCCGGCCAGCACCGGGACCTTGGTCAGCATGGGTCCGACCGCCATCATCAGCACCAGCGCGGGCGTCAGCCACACGAACCTGCGCAGGTCGGAGCGCAGCGCCTGACCGCTGGTGGCGGTCAGCGCGAGCACGGTGGTCAGCGCCCCCAGCAGCACCGGGGTCTGCAGCTCGAAGTACCAGCCGACGAACGTTCCGGCGATCACGGCGGCCACCACCAGCAGCACGTACTGCCGCTGCCGGGGATCCGGTGCGCCCGCCTCGGTGGCCATCCATCCCCGCGCCCTTGTCAACACCGCTCTAGCCACGCTCTCGCATACCCCTGTTTCCCTCGCCACGCCTCCAGGCTCCGCGCCTGGAATTACGCGCCTCTCGAACTTATGTCGACGAGTAGCACCTATCGGGTTACAGGGTGCTGGCGAGAATCACTCAATTGATTGGTCAGTACGACCGAGGACTGATCCGCCAGAAGGTCGAGACCGGCCCCACGCCCGAGCCCAGCGGGTAGGCGTCGGCGACGCTGCGGGTCACGAACCGCTTGCCGCCGCGCACCGCGTCCGGCATCGACGCGCCCTTGGCGAGCGCGGCGGTGATCGCCGAGGCGAACACGTCGCCCGCGCCGTGCGTGTGCTCGGTGGCGTAGCGCGGGCCCGGCAGCTCCAGGGCCTCGGCGCCGTCGAAGAGCAGGTCGACGCACTCGGGGTCGTCGGGCAGGTGCCCGCTCTTGATCAGCACCCACTCCGGGCCGAAGTCGTGGATCGCCTTGGCGGCGTCCAGCAGGTCGCCGCGGGTGCGGGCGTCGATGCCGGTGAGCAGCCGCACCTCGTCGAGGTTGGGCGTGACCAGCGTGGCCCGCGGGAACGCCCGGTGGCGCAGCGCGTCGAGCGCGTCCGGGCGCAGCAGCGGCTCACCGCTGCGCGAGGCGGCCACCGGGTCCACCACGAACGGCGTCCGGCCGCCCCGGCCGATCGCGTGCCGGTCGCAGGCCTCCAGGACGGCGTCGATGGTGGCGGCCGAGGCCAGCACACCGGTCTTGGCCGCGCCCACGCCGATGTCGGAGGCGACCGCGTCGATCTGCGCGGCCACCGTCTCCGGAGGGATCTCCACCAGGCCCGTCACGCCCACGGTGTTCTGCACGGTCACCGCCGTCACGGCGGTCATGCCGTGCACCCCGCAGGCGAAGAAGGTCCGCAGGTCGGCGTGCATGCCGGCGCTGCCGCCGGAGTCCGATCCGGCGATGGTCAGCGCGGTGGGCGGGGCGGTGCTCTCGTGCATTCCCCGAATGCTACGTGGCCCGTGATCCCCGGTATCGCGTAGCTGCTGACGTCTGACCAGCTTCGTGACCAGGTCGAACGCGACTCCGACAGAGGTGATGAGTACTGTGCGTGACGAGAAAAGAGCAAGGGGTGATCGCGTGGCTGCTGTTCCGGGGCGATCCTGTTCGACGTGGGACGAGTTGGTGCAGATCTGGCGGACCGCAGATCCGCCGGACAAGGCTTGGCGTACGGAGATCGTCGAGGAGACGATCGTCATGAGGCCGCCGCCGGGATGGCCGCACCACGCGATCGCCGCTCGTGCCCAGCGTGCGTTGGACCGCGCGATTCCCGAGGAGTGGGGGGTCTTTCAGAGGGCTGGTGTCGCGATACCGCACCGGAGGAGCGTGCTCGTCCCGGACATCGCGGTGATCCCGTTCGGCGACCTGCCGGGTGGGGACGATTCGACGCCCGTACCGGTCGACCGCGTGCTGCTCGTCGCCGAGATCACTTCGAAGCGCGATGCCGAGGTCGACCGCGAGGAGAAGCTGCGGGTGTGCGGGCATGGTGAGGTTCCGCTCTACCTGGTGATCGACCGATTCGCGGGAGACGGCCAGGCAGCCCTGCTGCACTCGCAACCGCAGGACGGGATCTACCGCAAGCGCGAACTCTTCCCGTTCGGCAAGCTGATCGAGCTCCCGGCGCCGTTCGACCTGACGATCCCCACCGACGAGTTCTGACGGCGCTGGGGGCGACTCCGGCGGAGCCACCCCCAGCCTCCGATCAGTCGCGGGCGGAGAGGGGCAGGTATACCTCGCCGCCGGTGCGGGTGAACTCCTCGGACTTCTCCGCCATACCGGCCTCGATCGCTTCCACGCTGGTCAGGCCGTGCTCCTCGGCGTACTTGCGGACGTCCTGGGTGATCTTCATGGAGCAGAACTTCGGGCCGCACATGGAGCAGAAGTGCGCGGTCTTCGCCGGTTCCGCGGGCAGCGTCTCGTCGTGGAAGGAGCGTGCGGTGTCCGGGTCCAGGGACAGGTTGAACTGGTCGGTCCAGCGGAACTCGAAGCGCGCGGTGGACAGCGCGTCGTCCCGCTCCTGGGCGCGCGGGTGGCCCTTGGCCAGGTCGGCGGCGTGCGCGGCGATCTTGTAGGTGATCACGCCGGTCTTGACGTCGTCCCGGTTCGGCAGGCCGAGGTGCTCCTTGGGCGTGACGTAGCAGAGCATCGCCGTGCCGGCCTGGGCGATCATCGCCGCGCCGATGCCGGAGGTGATGTGGTCGTAGGCGGGTGCGATGTCGGTGGTCAGCGGGCCGAGCGTGTAGAACGGCGCCTCACCGCACAGCTCCTCCTCCAGCCGCACGTTCTCCGCGATCTTGTCCATCGGCACGTGGCCGGGCCCCTCGATCATCACCTGCACGTCGTGCTCGCGGGCGATGTGGGTGAGCTCGCCGAGGGTTTCCAGCTCGGCGAACTGGGCGCGGTCGTTGGCGTCGGCGATCGAGCCGGGGCGCAGGCCGTCACCCAGCGAGAACGTCACGTCGTAGGCGCGCAGGATCTCGCACAGCTCGCTGTAGTGGGTGTAGAGGAAGCTCTCCCGGTGGTGCGCAAGGCACCAGGCCGCCATGATCGACCCGCCGCGCGAGACGATCCCGGTCACGCGCTGAGCGGTCAGCGGGACGTAGCGCAGCAGCACGCCCGCGTGCACGGTCATGTAGTCGACGCCCTGCTCGCACTGCTCGATCACCGTGTCCCGGTAGATCTCCCAGGTCAGGTCGGCCGGGTCGCCGACCTTCTCCAGCGCCTGGTAGATCGGCACGGTCCCGATCGGCACGGGGGAGTTGCGCAGGATGCGCTCGCGGGTCTCGTGGATGCGCTTGCCGGTGGACAGGTCCATGACGGTGTCGGCGCCCCAGCGGGTGGCCCACACCATCTTCTCCACCTCCTCCTCGACCGAGGAGGTGACCGCGGAGTTGCCGATGTTGGCGTTGACCTTGACCAGGAAGTTCTTGCCGATGATCATCGGCTCGCTCTCCGGGTGGCACCGGTTCGCCGGGATCACCGCACGTCCCGAGGCGACCTCGTCGCGCACGAACTCCGGCGAAACCCCTTCGCGGTGCGCGATGTACTCCATCTCGCGGGTGATCGCGCCCGCCTTCGCCCAGCCCAGCTGGGTGTTGTGCTCGCGTCCGTCCTGCCATCCCGCGCGCGTTCGCAGAAGTCCGTTGTGGACGTCCACGGTGGTGCTGTCGTCGGTGTACGGCCCTGACGTGTCGTAGACGTCGAGGTGCTCACCGTTGGTCAGCTCGATGCGGCGGAACGGCACGTGCAGCCCGGATTCGGTGCTGCTGAAGACCTTTCGGGATCCCTCGATGGGTCCCGTGGTGATTCCGGATGCGTTCGGATACACGTCGGCCACTGCCGTTCACTCCCTACGCCGGCATTACCCGGTCAGGTTCGTGCGGTCGGCGGCCCCGGATCTCTCCAGCCGCCCTCTCAGCCCGGTGTTGGTGCGAGCTCCCGCGGATTGATTTGTGCAGTGCCCGAGGCTACGGGCGAGTTGCGACCGTTGACAACAGGTTCATCCGTACGGCCGCATCCGGCTCATTCGGCGAACGGGTCGCCCGTTTCAGCCGGGTCCCAGCTCAGGCCGGGGACACCCCACTCGTTGCGCTTGATCATCTTCTTCGCGGCGCGCACGTGCCTTCCGGTGAGCCGGTCGAGGTAGACGTAGCCGTCGAGGTGGTCGGTCTCGTGCTGCAGGCACCGGGCGAAGAAGCCGGTCCCCTCGACCTCGACCGGGTTTCCGTCCACATCGGACCCGGTGGCCTTCGCCCAGCCGGCCCGGCCGGTCGGGTAGGACTCACCGGGAACCGACAGGCAGCCCTCCCAGTCGTCGTCCGGGTCGGGCATGGTCTCCGGGACGTCCGAGGTCGTCAGCTCGGGGTTGATCACCAGACCGCGGTGCTGGACGCCCTCGTCGTCCGGGCAGTCGTAGACGAACAACCTCAGGTCGACACCGATCTGGTTGGCCGCCAGACCCACGCCGTTGGCCGCGGCCATCGTCTCGAACATGTCCTCGACGAGAGCGCGCAGCTCGTCGTCGAAGCGCTCCACCCGGCGGGTCGGGTTGTGCAGAACGGGGTCGCCGTAGACGCGGATGGGGTGAACAGCCATGGCGCGGACTCTATCGGTTGCCCAGGTGAGCCACCCCGGTGCGCTCTTGCGCGTGAAACCCGCGTGTGATCGGCTCACCGTCCAGATCACGGCATGGTTCAATTGATCTGGGAATGACAGCAGTGTGATTCTCCGCGACCGAATCGCGAAGCTAGGAGCCGGATGGACGCCGCCCAGATGCTGACCGCGCAGGAGATCGCCCGGCAGTGCGAGCAACTGGCGCGCACGCACGGAAGTCAGCGGGCGCCGGAACGCCGGCGGTTGGTCCTCGCCGAGCCGATCACGCAGCCCATCGAGCGGATCGTCGACCCGCCCGAGGAGGAGCCGGAGCCCGGCCCGGTCGACCGGGCCCTGACCGATCGCGAACTCGGGATCCTCGCCTTCGAAGCGCAGTGGTGGAAGCGCTCGGGCAAGAAGGACATCGCGATCAGGGAACTCTTCGACATGTCCGCGTCGCGGTACTACCAACTGCTCAACACGCTGCTGGATTCCCCCGCCGCGTTCAGCGCGGACCCTATGCTGATCAAGAGATTGCGCAAGGCACGGGCGGCACGGCAGCGCGCGAGGGCCGCTCAACGACTGGGAATCGAGTTGCACTGATGAGTGTTGGGGAACCGTCCGGCGGGCCCGGCGGGGCCAAGCTGATAGGCCTGGGATTGATCGGGGTCGGCGTGATCGCGGCCGTCTTCGGGGCCGTGACCCTGATGTCCGGCGAGTCCTCGGACACCGCCCAGCCGCTGCCGCAGGAACCCACCTCGCAGGTGCAGTCCCCGCCGAAACCCGCTCCGTCCCCGGTCGTCCCGCCCGTCCAACCGCCGCCGGTGCAGCCGCCCGCGGACACGCCCCCGGTTCAGCCGCCGCCGGTCGTCGATCCGCCGCAGAGCCCGCAGCCGGGTTCCGGCAACGGACAGGCGCCCGGTTCGGGGCAGTCGCAGGACATCCCTGTCGGCTCGGGCAAGGGCAGCGAGCAGATCATCGTGCGGGTCTACAACAACTCGACGATCTCGGGGCTCGCCCACCGCGCGGCCGAAGACCTCCGCAAGGCCGGGTACGACGTGCCCGAGGTCGGCAACTACGCCGCGGGCAAGATCCCGACCACCACGGTCTACTTCCGGCCCGGCAGCGACGAGGAGCGCCAGGCCACGGAGCTCGCCGCGAAGATCGGCGCGCGCGTGGAGGCCCGCTTCGACGGCATCCAGGACGCCACGCCGGGCCTCATCGCCATCATCACCAACGACTACAAGGGTCCTTCTTCGGGGAAGTGATCTGAGGGTCTCTTCCGCTCGGTGTGTGGGGGTGGGGAAGTTTTCATGAAAACTTCCCCACCCCCACACACCGTCCCGGGGTCCCTGGTCACGAAGGCGCCCGGAGCGCGCGGGGTGTTGCCGGCCGCTCAGGTGGGGAAGGGGAAACGGCTTCGGTCCGGGGCCTGTCAGGGCTGGTGGTTCTCGGCGTAGGCGGCGAGCGTGTCGAGCTGGGCCTGGTCCAGCGACGGCCGTACCGAGCCTCGGGCCGTGTCCAGGTGGGTGGCCGTGACCTCGGCCGCGGCGATCGACTCCCGCATGGCCGTGAGCGCTGCTTCGCGGACCAGGGCCGTGCAGTCGGCGGCCGAGTAGCCGTCGAGCGTTGCCGCCAGTTCCGCGAGGTCGACGTCGCCGGACAGCGGGGTGTTCTTCGCCGCTGCCGCGAGGATCGCTCGGCGCGCTTCGGCGTCCGGTGGCGGGACGTAGACGAGGCGCTCCAGGCGTCCCGGGCGCAGCAGCGCGGGATCGATCAGCTCCGGCCGGTTGGTGGCGGCGAGGACGACCACGTCGCGCATCGGCTCCACGCCGTCGAGCTCGGTGAGCAGGGCGGCGACCACGCGGTCGGCGACGCCGGAGTCCGAGGACTGCCCGCGGCGCGGCGCCAGCGCGTCCACCTCGTCGAGGAAGATCAGGGCGGGTGAAGCGCCCCGAGCGCGCAGGAACAGCTCACGGACGGCCCGTTCGGACTCGCCGACCCACTTGTCCATCAGCTCCGCCCCCTTGACGGTGAGCACGTTGAGACGGCCGCTGCCCGCGAGCGCGCGCACGAGGTAGGTCTTGCCGCACCCGGGCGGACCGTAGAGCAGCACGCCGCGCGGCGGCTCGACTCCCAGGCGGGTGAACGAGTCCGGGTACTGCAGCGGCCACAGCACGGTCTCGGTGAGGGCCTGCTTGACCTCGGTCATGTCACCGACGTCGTCCAGCGTGAGACCGCCGGTCTGCAGGTTGTCCGATGTGGACATCGAGATCGGGCGGACCGAAGTCAGCGCGTCCAGCAGGTCTTGGCGGCGGATGCGCGGGTCGGCGGGGTCGTCGCGGTGCCGCAGCGCGGCTCCCAGTGCGGCCTCCCGGCACAGCGCCAGCAGGTCGGCGACGACGAAACCCGGTGTGCGCTCGGCGATCTCGGCGAACTGGACGTCCTCGTCGACGGGTGCCCCGCGCAGCAGCACGCCGAGCAGGTCGGCGCGGGTCGTGTCGTCGGGCAGCCCGATGGTGAGCTCGCGGTCGACCAGACCCGGCTCGCGCAGGCGCGGATCGACCGACTGCGGGTTCGCGCTGGTGACCACCACCGCCAGCGCGTCATGGCCGATGGCGTCGCGGATCGCTTCCAGCGCGATGGTCGCCAGCGGTGGCGGGTCGGATTCGGGCAGCAGCGATTCGACGTCGGTGAGCAGCAGGACCCGGTTGCCGGGCGCGGCGGTCGCGCGGTCGATGGCCTGCTGCAGGCGGTTCGCGGCGGTGCGCGCCTCCAGCGCGGCGATGGCGGGGGCCGAGACTTCGACGAGCTGCGCGCCGATCTCCGCGCACACCGAGCGCACCAGAGTCGCCTTGCCGACACCGGGCGGTCCGCTGATGAGCGCGCCCAGCCGGGGTTCGGCGCCGAGCCTGCGCAGCAGCTCGGGCTGGTCGAAGGCCAGCCGGAGCCATTCGGTCAGGCGCCGGGCGGTCTCGCGCGAGCCGACCAGATCGGTGACCGGGACCTCGGCGTGCGGCTCGGATGGTGATCCCGCGGGTTCCGGCTCTTCGGTTGCGGGGGAAGGGGTTTCGGCGGTCGTGCCGTCCTGCCACTCGACCACCGTGGACGGTTGGACGGCCACGGCGCCGGGAGGTTCGGTCGACGCGACGGTGATCAGCTCGTTGGTCCAGGTCAGACCGAGCGCCGTCGACAGCTGACGGCGCACCTCGCCCGCGCGGGACGAGGAGGAGGGCGAGAGGTCCTGGGGGAGGAGCGACACCGCGTCACCTCGGGAGAAGACCTTGCCGGTCAGCGCGAGGCGCGCCGTCTCGTCGGACACCGTCGCCCGCGCCATCCGGGAACCGGTGATCCCGATCCGCTTGGCGGCCTCGACCTGCGCGGGGGAGACGGCGACGGAGGTCCCCTCGGTCACCCCGAGGTTGAGCAGCGCGACGTCGTCGAGCAGCAGGAACCCGGTCGGCGACGTGCGGTCCGCGGCGGCGGCCAGCGCGACGGTCTCGCGCGCACCGGTCAGCCGCACGGCGCTCCACGGCTTCAAGTCCAGGGCGTCCAGCACCTCGGGGTGCAATCGCACGACGCCGCGTCGGGTGTCCCGGGCGGAGGTCGAGACCCGCGCGGTCAAGCTGATCGAAGCCACACCCCGACCCTAGCGGCTGTGCGCGGGGTGGAGGTGGTCAGCGGCGGTGCGGCACGGGGCAGTTTTGGTCCGAACCGTCCATGATCAATGTCCTTTTTGCCCGGACAGTTTGGACCAAAACTGCCCCGTGGGTCAGTAGTCGTTGCGGTTGCGGCGGAGTTCGAGGCGACGCCAGCTCCGGCGGGGGTGTCCCGGTCCGGTGGGGCGGCGCGGCAGGCGGACCCGGCGCGCGGCTCCCGCCACGCTGCGGCGCAGCGGCGGGCGGATGCCCAGGCGGCGCTGGTTGCTGCGGCGGATCGCCCGGCGCTCGCGGGGAGCGGCGTCCCACGCCTCCGGGTGCTGCGACAGCCAGTTGTAGCGGTAGACGGCGTAGGGGACGTGCAGCAGGTAGAGCACCATCGCGATGGCCAGCGACAGCAGCGGGAACACCACGACCAGCGCGGCCAGCAGCGCGACGCCCACCAGCAGCGGGGCCACGAGCTTCGGCGGCACCTTCACGGTCTTCAGCGACAGCGTGGGCACCCGGCTGACCGCCAGCGCGGCGATCAGCACCATCCACACCATGACCACGCCCTGGTGGGCCCACCAGCCCGGGTAGCCGAAGTGCGCGGTCAGCGCGAGCGGCAGCAGCGCGAGCAGGCCGGCGGCCGGGGCGGGCACGCCGACGAAGAACTCCTTGGCGAACGGCGGCTGCTCGGCGTCGTCGAGCAGCGTGTTGAACCGCGCGAGGCGGAGCACCATGCAGACCGCGAAGATCAGCGACACCACCCAGCCGGCCCGGTTGTCCTGCATGTGCCAGGCGTAGAGCGTCAACGCCGGGGCCACGCCGAAGGACATCGCGTCAGCCAGCGAGTCCAGCTCCGCGCCCATCTTGGAGGTCGCGTCGAGCAGCCGGGCGATCCGGCCGTCGAGGCCGTCGAGCACCGCGGCGACGGCGACGGAGCCGATCGCGAAGTTCAGCTGCTCGTTGAGGGCGAACTGGATCGCGGACAGGCCCGCGCACATCGCGAGCACGGTGATCGCATTGGGCAGCAGCCGGACGCCGGGGGTGGTCCGCATGCTCATCGGTCGCGATTCCCCCCGGGAAGTTCGGCGAGCGGGGTTTCGCCGCCGATGGTGCGCTGGCCGGGCTCGACCAGGACCTTGCTGTCGGCGGGCACGTAGAGGTCCACGCGCGAGCCGAACCGGATGAGGCCGTAGGTGTCACCGGTGTTGATGCTGTCGCCCTCGGAGACCTCGCAGACGATGCGACGCGCGACCAGCCCGGCGATCTGCACGACGGCGACGCGGGTGCCGTCGGCGGCGCGGATCGCCATCGAGTTGCGCTCGTTGTCCTCGCTGGCCTTGTCCAGGTCCGCGGAGAGGAACTTGCCGGGGCGGTAGACGATCTTGTCGATCTTGCCGCTGACCGGGACGCGCTGCACGTGCACGTCGAAGATGGTCAGGAACGTGCTGATGCGGGTCATCGGCTGATCGCCGAAGCCCAGCTCGGCGGGCGGCACGGCGCTCTCGACGTGCGCGACGGCGCCGTCGGCGGCGGCCACGGCCAGGCCCGCGCGGGTGGGGGTGGTGCGGGCGGGCTCGCGGAAGAACCACGCGCACCAGGCGGTGAGCACGGCGCCCACGACGCCCAGCGGACGCCAGATGCGGCGCAGCACGAGCGTCGCGACGGCGGCGCCGATGACGAACGGCCTGCCCGCCGGGTGCATCGGCGGAACGGTGTCCTTGGCCAGCGCGATCAGGTGCGCCAGCGGGCTCTCTTGGGTGCTGCTCATCGAGGTAGTCGCGCCTCTGCGTCGGAAATCATGTCAGCGCGGCGCGGAAGTCCTGCCTGCGCCGTTGACGTACAGCATCGCGGACGCCTCGTCCCCACCATCGCCAGGGGGCCAAGTCGATCAAGAACAGCCCGACTGACCTGCACGTACGCCAACCGGAATGCTACCGCCCCGAAGGCCCCGGGTCACACGGACGGGTGAAGGCAAAACCGTCAGGCAACCGGCGAAGCCGGTTTCTCCTCACCCCACCCGAGCAGCCGGCACCGCCGCGGGTTCTGAGCGGTCCTCTGGGGAGGACGCCGCGACGCCGCGTATAGACATACTCAAGGAGTGGCGCCCGGACCCAGAGGACCGCTCAGGTTCCGCCACCCGCACCGCTCAGCAAAGCGACCACCGGGCCCCACGCACAAGAACAAAGAGGCCGTTCGGCGCCTCCCCGTAGGTGCCGAACGGCCTCTTTGATTTCGGGTCCGTGCGCCCCCCGACGGCGCACGGCCCTCTTTTCTCGCGGTCCGCAGCCACCCGGCAAGCGTGGGTGCCGTCGCGGACACGAAGGAGATGGACTGATCAACGGTTCGTGACGCGGTTTCAAGTGTAATTGAGTTCACAGCTTGTCCGTAGCCGCTAACGGAGGACGTTGCGAACGCATTTAGTGACTCCGTGTCAGCAAACCCTCGGTTGGCTTCACGAACGTGGGGCGGTCAATCCAGGGACAGGGCGGGCTCGTCCGGTTCCATGCGCGCGCCCATGAGCTCGGCCAGCCCGTGGTACGGATCTCCGTGCTCGACGCCGTCGGCCGTGCTGTGCAGGGTCAGCACCGACACCCCGTCGTCGCGGCCAGAGGCCACGCGCAGATCGTCGAGCGTCGACATCGCGTACTCGTCCAGGTAGAGGTCCAGGTCCAGCGACCAGCCGGTCTTCTCCTGGTCGAGCCGGGCGGCGGCCACGTCGCGGCTGTCCACCCACTGAGCCCCGGTGCGCTGCTGGAGATCGCTGACCGGGCTCGACGCGAGCTCGCTGAGCTGTTCCTCCTCGGCCTCCCTGAGCCGGGCGAGAGTGCCCGCGAGCAGGCGCTTCGCGGCGCTGGCGTCGCTGGGGAGCAGCAGCAGGCCGCGGTCGGTGACGAGCAGGTCGTAGGCCTCGCCGGAGCACTGCACCGGGCTGACGATCCCGGAGAGCACGGGTTCGGGCTCCTCGGCGGGCTCGCGGGTGTGGTGCAGCGGGACGCCGAGGTCGACCAGCACCCGGTGCAGGCCGGGGATGAGCCGCGGGTCGGCGACCGCGGGTCGTACCAGGCGGTCGGGGTCCAGCGGTCGCCCGTTGGCGAGCCGCACCCCGAGCGGGCCGCCCCAGTCGAGTTCGTGGTGGGCTCGGCGGGCGCAGATCAGCGCGTCGATGACGGTGCATCCGAGCAGCTCGGTGAGGGTGTCCTCGGCGGTCCGGTCGATCTCCGAGGGGTGCAGGCCCGGGTTGAGCACCGGGTTGATCAGGTCGCGGCCGTGCCCGCGGTGGATGGCGGCGAGGACGCCCTGGATCGTCGGGTCCACGCCCAGCCCGCACTGGTGGGCGGCTGCGCTGAGCTGCGCGGCCTTCTCGGCGGACTGCGTCGCGCCCGCCTGGCGGGCGACCTCGGGCCACGGCATCCGGGGTCCGAGCGAGTCCACCAGCAGGCGGCCCTCCAGCTCCGGCACCGCGTTGCGCGGCTTGCGCAGGATCGCGAACGCCGGGCGCTCGTCGGCTTCCTTGTCGGCGGCCTTGAGCCGCTTCATCAGGTCGATCCTGGTGCGCACCGGCAGTTCCCCGCGCTCCTCGGCGATGGCCTGCTTCGCGCGTTCGGCCAGCGCGGGTTTGCGGGTGGGGTGGTCCATGAAGCTGCGGAAGCCCAGCAGGACGTCGGGGGCGTGGCCGATGGTGGCGGCCAGGCTCAGGTAATCGGCGGTGTAGTCCTGCCAGCCGAGCTCGATCGCGGTCGTCTTGCGCAGCGCCATCACGGCTGTCCGCTTGCCCGCGACGCGCACCGCGGCGGCGTCGCCCGCGAGCACGAGCTCCTTGGTGGTGGTCACGGCGATGGCCGTGAACAGCCGGGCGTAACCGGCGAAGATCCACTTCACGGGCCCCGCGGTGAGGCCGTCGACGGTCCGCTGGACGCCGGCCAGCACGCGGTGCGCGGTGACGGTGAGCCTGCTGCGGCCGGTCAGGCGACCGACCGCGTGGGCCAGCGAGGCGCCGAGCTCGGAGGTGGTCAGCGCCGCCAGCATCGGCAGCCCGATCTCCAGGTAGCGGGTGCGGGTGCGCAGGCCGAGCAGGGCGGTCTCCTCCCGGACGGTGACGCCCGGTTCGGAGGTGATCCGGATTTCGTCCGGGAGCGGGGAATCGGTGGCGTCGACGAGCTGGTCGACGGTCCGCCACAGGTTGGGCTGGGAGACCCGATCCACCGGCACGCCGCGCGGGCGGACCCGGTTGCGCAGCACGGCCCGCAGGCCGATCACCAGGATCGCGCCGACGACGAGGGCGGCGAAGGCGACCTTCATCCCTCCGACGGTGTCGCGGCGGAAGGTCATGCCCGCCATCAGCAGCAGACCGGCGATCAGACCGATCGAACCGGCGAAGAAACCGATGTGCAACGCCAGCGCCAGGGCGGCGCGCCAGGGGCCACGCACGTGCAGAACTCCGGAGGGGAAGTGGAAGGTCGAGCTCGCAGTCTTCGCTACCGAAAGTCGAACCGTCAACAAGGGTGTGAGAAGCGATATCGACTTGATCTAGTCCAGCAACACCACGTCCACAGTGGACCCGGCGGGGACCTCGGTCACGTCCTCGGGGATCGTCAGCAGGCAGTTCGCCTTCGCCAGGCTGCCCAGCAGGTGCGATCCCGGGGCGCCCTGCAGGCTGACCTCGCCGGTCTCCGGGTCGAAGACCCCGCGCCGGAACTGCTTCCGGCTCGACGGGGCGACCAGCGGCTCGGCCAGCACGGCCTGCCTGCGGTGCCTCGCGAGCGCGGTGTGCCCGGCCGCGGCCAGGATCGCCGGGCGGACGAAGACCTCGAACGAGACCATCGAGCTCACCGGGTTGCCGGGCAGGGTCACCACCGCGAAGGCGTCCCGGTAGCGGCCGCAGCCCTGCGGCATCCCGGGCTGCATCGCGACCTTGGTGAACTCCACGCCGTTGCCCGCCAGGGCGTCCTTGACCACCTCGTACGCTCCTGCGCTGACCCCGCCCGAGGTGAGCAGCAGGTCGGCGGAGTCGAGGTGCTCCTGCAGCACCGCGTGGAACGCCTCGACGTCGTCGGGCACGAACCGCAGCGTCGTCGGCTCGCCACCGGCCTCCTCGACAGCGGCCGAGAGCATCAGCCCGTTGGACTCGTAGATCTGCCCGTTCTGCAGCTCCTCGCCGGGGGCGACCAGCTCGGAACCGGTGGAGAGCACCAGCACGCGCACGGGTCGGTGCACCGGCAGTTCGGCGGCGCCGACGGCAGCGGCCACGCCGAGCTGCGCGGCGCCGAGCCGGGTGCCCGCGGTGAGCACGGTCGTGCCTTCCGCGACGTCCTCGCCCGCGCGCCGCACGTGCGCGCCCGGCTGGACGGAAGCGAACAGCGCCACCGTCTCGGTGCTGCCGTCGGTGCGTTCCACCGGGATCACGGCGTCCGCGCCCGGCGGCAGCTGCGCGCCGGTCATGATCCGGTGCGCGGTGCCCGGCTGCAGCGGCGGCACGTCGACCCGCCCGGCCGGGATGTCCTCGGACACCGGCAGCTTCACCGGTGCGTCTTCGGACGCGTCGGTCAGGTCCACCGAGCGAACGGCGTAGCCGTCCATCGCGGAGTTGCTGAACGGCGGCAGCGGGATCGGCGCGACCAGATCGCGCGCCAGGGCGAGGCCGAGGCAGGTCTGCAGCGGGCGGGTCTCGACCGGAGTGCGGGTCAGCAGGGACGCGACCTTCGCCTCGTGGTCGGCCACCGAGGTCAGCTCGTTCGCGGGGTTGGAAGAGGACACGCACGCATCATCTGTCATCGGCACCCGCCGTGTCGCCATCGGCGTGGGATTGGTCGCTCCCGGGTGGGTGGCACAATGCCCGCCCGGTCAGGCGAGCGGACTTGCCTCGCAGCGAGAACCGCCTTCGTAGAATCGCGATGCCCTCGCCGAGCGGCGGCGTCGGCGAAGGGGGTTGTGCTGTGCAGGTCCGTACTCGTCACACGCCGTCGTACGGTGTCGCCCGGCTGATGCTGGCGCCGGGGGAGCCGGTGCGGGTGGAGTCCGGCTCGATGCTGGCCACCAGCTACGGCGTGACCGTCGAGTCGCGCGCGCAGGGCGGCTTCTTCAAGTCGCTGGCCCGCTCCGCGCTGGGCGGCGAGTCGTTCTACGTCTCCACCTACACCGCTCCGCAGCAGGGCGGGTGGGTCGACGTGGCCCCGACGCTGCCCGGCGACCTCAACGTGCTGGAGCTCGACGGCCGGGTCGGCTGGTGCGTGACCAAGGGCTGCTGGCTGGCCTCGGCGAGCACGGTCCAGGTCGAAACGCAGTGGGGCGGCTTCCAGAACCTCTTCGGCGGCGAGGGCGGTTTCCTCACCCGGCTCAGCGGGCACGGTTCCGCCGTCGTGGCCTGCTACGGCGCGCTGGACGTGGTGACCTTGCAGCCCGGCGAGTACGTCACGATCGACACCGGCCACGTCGTCGCCTACGCCGACACGGTGCAGAGCCAGCTGCGGCAGATGAACCAGGGCGTCGCGCAGTCGCTGAAGAGCGGCGAGGGCCTGGTCTTCGACTTCGCAGGCCCGGGGCAGGTGCTCACCCAGACCCGGAACCCGAACGGTCTGGTCGGCTGGTTGCGGGCGAACGGACTCGGCCCTCGTTCCTGAAAGAGCCTTTCCGGAGAAGTCCCCACCGCTGCGCGGAAGTGGAACCTGAATATTCTGCTCGGTCATTCGCAATGCTCGTGAATAGGGCTCGCGGGCCCGGTCGGCGCTGCGAGCCGGTTTCCCGGTCGGGGATTCACCGCCGTTTTATGCGGGGGTCGAGAACGATTGCGATATTTGGGGGAATTAGTCCGCTCCGATAACGCACAGTGTCCGACGAGGCCACCCGTTCGGCCCAGCGTTTAACGGAAAAGTCGTATTGCCGGACCCGCGACGAGCCAGATTTTCCGGAGTAGTGTGGCCGATGCTCCAGCGGCGGTAGCGTCGTGCATCACATTTTCTTGAGGAGGACGCCGTGGCGGTCGGCACGGTCAAATGGTTCAACTCGGAGAAGGGCTACGGATTCATCGCGACGGACGGTGGATCCGATGTGTTCGTCCATTACTCCGCGATCAACATGTCTGGTTTCCGCACCCTTTCTGAAGGGGATCGGGTCGAATTCGAGGTGAAAGCCGGCCGTGATGGCCGAACTCAAGCCGACGGCGTTCGCAAGGTCTGACGAGAACTTCGCTCCAGGTCGTCGTGCGGCCCGGTTCTCCTGACGGGGAACCGGGCCGCAGCGCGACGCGGCGCAAACGCCGAACCAGCACCCAGGCGTGATCTCCGCCGGTTAGGCTGGTCGACGTGTCGGAAGATTTGAGCGGGCAGCGGCTCGGCCACTACAAGATCGACAGCGTGCTCGGTCGCGGTGGGATGAGCGTGATGTACCGCGCCACCGACGTCCGGCTCGGCCGCAAGGTCGCGCTCAAGGTGATGGGGGAGCACATCACCGGCGACACGGAGTTCCGCGAGCGCTTCGTCGACGAGGCCCGCAACACCTCCGCCATCGACCACGCCAACATCGTGCCGCTCTACGACTTCGGCGAGGTCGACGGCATGCTGTTCATCGCGATGCGGCTGGTCGAGGGCTCCGACCTGGCGGGCCTGATCTCCGACGGGCCGATCTCGCCGAAGCGCACGCTGGAACTGCTCGGGCAGATCGCCGAGGCGCTGGACATGCTGCACGAGCGCGGTCTGGTGCACCTCGACCTCAAGCCGGCCAACGTGCTGGTCACCTCGCGGGAGTCCTCGCACGAGCACGTCTACCTCGCCGACTTCGGGCTGACCCGGCGCGGCGCCACCGGCCACCGCACCTCCTCCGGCGACTTCCTCGGTTCGCCGACCTACGCCGCGCCCGAGCACCTGCGCGGCGAGCCCGTCGACGGGCGCACCGACCAGTACGCGCTGGCCTGCATGCTGTTCGCCTGCCTGACCGGCCGACCGCCGTTCCAGGGCTCGGTGCAGGAGATCATCCAGGGCCACCTGAGCGCCGAACCGCCGACGCCGGGTTCGCTGGTGCTGCTCCCGCCGCCGATCGACGACGTGCTGCGCCGGGGCATGGCCAAGCGCGCCGACCAGCGCTACGCCAGCTGCCAGGACCTGATCGCCGCCGCCCGAGCCGCGCTCGGGCCCGCGGCGAGCGAGGCCCCGGCGCCGCCGCGCGTCGCCCAGCAGCCGGTCCAGCAACCGGTGCCCCCGGCGTCTCAGCCCTTCCCGCAGCAGGCGCCGCAGCACACCGGGCCGTACCCGCAGCAGAACTACCCCGGTTACCAGCAGCAGCCGGTGCGGCTGCGCCCGCCGATGCCCGCCGGATCCTCGTCGTTCACCAAGAGCTCGTCGGGCGGCGCGGCGAAGTGGATCGTGCCGGTTCTGGTGGTCATCGCGCTGCTGGTGATCGTCCTGCTGTTCGTGGCGATGGCCACGTCCGGCAGCGGTTCGAGCTCGCCGGCCACGCCCAACTCCGGGCCGCTGCCCACCTCGGTGCCCACCGCCGCCGGGTGAGTCGGCGACAGGTCGCTTGCACTCACCCCCGGTGAGTGCTAAACACGGTACTGGCACTCAGCAACGTTGAGTGCCAGGTCGGGACGGTGAGGTCGTTCCGGCGGCGCCAAATGACGGCGTCGTCGCGCGATCGTCCGTCGCGGGCACCGAGCCTGGCCGAGCAGAGTCCTGCCGTCGTGCACGCACCAGTGTGCACCGTCGGCGTCCAGACAGGTGGAGGACCACACCGCAATGGCCAAGATGATCGCGTTCGACGAGGACGCCCGCCGCGGTCTTGAGCGCGGCATGAACACCCTCGCCGACGCCGTCAAGGTGACGCTCGGCCCCAAGGGCCGGAATGTCGTGCTCGAGAAGAAGTGGGGCGCGCCGACCATCACCAACGACGGCGTCTCGATCGCCAAGGAGATCGAGCTCGAGGACCCGTGGGAGAAGATCGGGGCCGAGCTGGTCAAGGAGGTCGCGAAGAAGACCGACGACGTCGCGGGTGACGGCACCACCACCGCCACCGTGCTCGCCCAGGCCCTGGTTCGCGAGGGTCTGCGCAACGTCGCGGCCGGCGCCTCCCCGATCGCCCTGAAGAAGGGCATCGAGAAGGCCACCGAGGCGATCGCCGAGCAGCTGCTCAAGAACGCCAAGGAGATCGAGACCAAGGACCAGATCGCCGCCACCGCTGCGATCTCCGCCGGCGACCGTCAGATCGGCGAGCTCATCGCCGAGGCGATGGACAAGGTCGGCAAGGAAGGCGTCATCACCGTCGAGGAGAGCAACACCTTCGGGCTCGAACTCGAGCTCACCGAGGGCATGCGCTTCGACAAGGGCCTCATCTCGATGTACTTCGTGACTGACACGGAGCGCATGGAGGCCGTTCTCGACGACCCGTACATCCTGCTGCTGAGCAGCAAGGTCTCCAACGTCAAGGACCTCCTCCCGCTGCTGGAGAAGGTCATGCAGGCCAACAAGCCGCTGCTGATCATCTCCGAGGACGTCGAGGGCGAAGCCCTGTCGACCCTGGTGGTCAACAAGATCCGCGGCACCTTCAAGTCCGTGGCCGTCAAGGCCCCCGGCTTCGGCGACCGCCGCAAGGCGATGCTGCAGGACATGGCCGTCCTCACCGGCGGTCAGGTCATCAGCGAAGAGGTCGGCCTCAAGCTGGACACCGCTGACCTGAGCCTGCTGGGCCAGGCCCGCAAGGTCGTGGTGACCAAGGACGAGACCACCATCGTCGAGGGTGCCGGCGACGACGAGCAGATCGCCGGCCGGGTCAACGAGATCCGCGCCGAGATCGAGCGCTCGGACTCCGACTACGACCGCGAGAAGCTGCAGGAGCGCCTGGCCAAGCTGGCCGGCGGTGTTGCGGTCATCAAGGCCGGTGCGGCGACGGAGGTCGAGCTCAAGGAGCGCAAGCACCGCATCGAGGACGCGGTCCGCAACGCCAAGGCCGCGGTCGAGGAGGGCATCGTCGCCGGTGGTGGCGTGGCTCTGCTGCAGGCCGCGCAGACCGCTTTCGACGGCCTCAAGCTCGAGGGCGACGAGGCGACCGGTGCCAACAGCGTCAAGCTGGCCGTCGAGGCTCCGCTCAAGCAGATCGCGGTCAACGCCGGTCTCGAGGGTGGCGTCGTCGCGGAGAAGGTCAAGAACCTCACCTCCGGCCACGGCCTCAACGCCGCGACCGGCGAGTACGAGGACCTGGTGCAGGCCGGCGTCATCGACCCGGCCAAGGTCACCCGCTCGGCGCTGCAGAACGCCGCGTCGATCGCCGCGCTGTTCCTGACCACCGAAGCCGTGGTCGCGGACAAGCCGGAGAAGGGCGGGGACGCCGCTGCCGCGGCCGACCCGACCGGCGGCATGGGCGGCATGGGCTTCTGAGTCCAGTCGACAGCTGAGCGAAGGGCCGTCCCCGATGGGGGCGGCCCTTCGCCTTTGCGCCAGGCGGGCAGGTGACCCGGTCGGGTCACTCGCCGGTGTGTTGAACTGGGGGCGTCCGCCAGTGGATTGGATGGGGAGCTCGATGCGCGGTTTTGCCAGGTCGTTCGCGGTGTGCGCGGCCGGGATGATGGCCTTGGCCGGATGCACGAACTCCGCCCCACCACCGGATGAGCCCGCCCCGCAGAGCTCCGACGCGCTTCCCGGCGAGGGCATGCCGTCAGTGGTCCCGCAGCCGGAGCTGATCGACCGGCTGGGCGACGACGTCGCCGTGCGCGGCAAGGTCGAGGTCGTGGTGGACCCGCTGGTCGACCAGCAGACCAAGGGCCTCGCCGAGCAGGTGCTGGAGCTCGCCGGTGCCGACGAGGTCGAGTTCCGCGAGCCGGGCGCCCCGGCATCGGACGCCGCGCTGCGCGTGCGGATCGGGGAGCGCACCTCACCGACGCTGGTCAAGGGGCTGCAGGACTCGCGCATGGGCGCCCCGGTCCCGATGGAGAACGAGGCGTACGTGCTGGCGGTGCGACCGGACACCGACGCCGAGGTGATCATCGGCGCGTCCGATCCGGCCGGCGCCTACTACGGCGTGCAGACGCTGCGGCAGCTCATCTCGCCCGGCCGCATCGCGGGCGCCGTCGTGCTGGACCGGCCCGCGATGCCGCTGCGCGGCGCGATCGAGGGCTTCTACGGCCCGCCGTGGACGCACCAGGAGCGGATGGACCAGCTGGCGTTCTACGGCGACGTCAAGCTCAACACCTACATCTACGCGCCCAAGGACGACCCGTACCACCGGGAGAAGTGGCGCGAGCCCTACCCGGAGCAGGAGCTCGGCGAGGTGCGCGAGCTCATCGGTCAGGCCGGGGCGCACCACGTGAAGTTCACCTTCGCGCTCTCGCCGGGCAACTCCATCTGCTACAGCGACCCGCGCGATGTCCAGGCGGTGCAGGCGAAGCTGCAGGCCATGTACGACGAGGGCGTCCGCGACTTCTCGCTGCCGCTGGACGACATCTCCTACACGCGCTGGAACTGCGCCGGCGACGAGCAGGCCTACGGCCGCCCTTCGGAGGGCAGCGCCGGGCGGGCGCAGGCCGACCTGCTCAACCGGGTCCAGCGCGAGTTCGTCGACACGCACCCCGGGGTGGCGCCGCTGCAGTTCGTGCCCACCGAGTACTCCGACGTCGAGGACTCCGAGTACAAGACCGCGATCCGCGAGGTGCTGGATCCGCGGGTGCGGGTGATGTGGACGGGCGATGGCGTGATCCCGCGCCAGATCACGGTGTCCGACGCGAAGCAGGCCGAAGCGGTCTGGGGCCGCAAGGTCTTCCTCTGGGACAACTACCCGGTCAACGACTTCAACGGGTCGCGCGGGCGGATCATGCTCGGCACCTACGACAAGCGGGAGCGCGGGCTCAGCGATCAGCTGGCGGGCGACGTCGTCAACCCGATGAACCAGGCGGCGGCGAGCAAGGTCGTGGAGATCGGTGCGGCCGATTTCGCCTGGAACGACCAGGACTTCGACCCGCAGCGGGCGTGGCGCGCAGCCGCCGAGTACCTGGCGGGCAAGCGGCTCGCCGGTGAATCACCGGGCGTGCAGGCGGATCCGGCGACGGTGGAGGCGCTGCTGGCGTTCTTCGACCTGGAGCACATGGCGCCGGTCGCCAACGGCTCGGCCTGGCTCCCGCCCGCGCCGGAGCTGTCCCGCCGGATCGACGCGTTCCACGCGGCGTGGGCGGGCGGCGACCGCCAGGCGGCGGTCCGGGACCTGCGGTCCTACGCGGATCTCCTCGCGTCAGCGCCGAAGCGAATCCGGGCCGGGGCACCGCGGGACTTCGTGGCCGACACCGACCACTGGTTGACCGCCGCCGAGCACTGGTCCCAGGCCCTGCTCGCGACGGCCGACGGGCTCGACGCGCGCGCCAAGGGCGATGAGACCACGGCCAAGGCCCGCTTCGACGAGGCGAAGTGGGGCGTGGACGCGGCCAAGCGCGTCCGCTCCACCAACGCCGAAGTCCGTCCCGCGGGCCAGGTCCTGGTCGCCGACGGCGTCCTCGACACCTTCATCACCCAAGCCCCCGGAATGCGGTGAGCCGGAACCCCGGGCGACCGTGCCCGGGACATTTCCCAGTTTTAGTCCAAACCGAGCCATGATCATGTCCGAAATGTCGGCTCAGTTTGGACTAAGGAGTCGTTTCAGAATGCGGCGGAGCCGCTGTTTCAGGTGTGGGACTCAGCTGGCACCGCCGCGGGTTCTCACACGTCGTCTGGCGAGTACGCCGCGACGCCGTGTATTGGCATACATCAGGAGTGGCGCACGGAGTCCAGGCGGCGTGTGAGGTTCCGCTACCCGCACCGCCAAGCAAGGTGATTCTGCAACGACCCCTAAAACTGGGAAGTGGTGGCCGTGGCATCGTTGCGGGCGTGGTACTGAGTCCGCGCCGCCAGCTGAAGGGTCCCTGGAGGAGCTCCTAGAGCTGGGAAGCGCCGACGTCGTCGCGGAAGATGTTGGCCAGGTCGGTGTCGTTCGATTCCCAGCGGTCGTAGAGGGCGTCGCGGCCGTAGCGGGCGACCAGTTGCGACTCCGCGCGGGTGATCGGCACCAGCGTGATCAGCTGCAGCACCGGGCGGCCGCCGTCGTCCAGCAGCACGTCGAACTCATCGCCCAGGTAGGGGTGCGGGGCGGCGAGCGCGCCCGCGATCGCCGTGTCGGGCAGCAGGATCCGGTCGTTCATGATCAGCGCGCCGTAGCCGACGCGCGCCCGGGACTCGGTGAGCAGCTCCGCGATCACGGCTACCAAGTGCTTGGCGTGGAGCTCCTGGTCGCGGCGCAGCGTGCACAGCAGCTCCTGCGGCAGCGGCGCGCCCGCGGTGTGCTCGCGAAGTCCGCTGGTCAGCACGGTCACGTGCGCGCCGTCGGCGTGGTCGCAGTACACGAGGTTGTACGCGCGCTCCCGCCCACCGGCGCTGCGGCTGTCGGCACCCCGCACCCTGCCGACGTGCTTCTCCACGTGCGCCGGGAATCCCTCGAACGCGCTCATGCACCCACTCCAAGATCGACCGACGCGCATCCTAGCCGCGGGTGCCGAGCGACCGGCACCGCTGCCCGGGAGAGTGATCGTCGCCAGCGCGGCGTCCGGTCGAATACGCTCGGGGGGTGGCTGACGCTCTCGAGATGACATCACCGGCCGAGGTCGCAGCGGCGCTGGACGAGACCGGGTACCTGCCCGACGACGGGATCGCGACCGCGGCCTTCCTGGCAATGCGGATGCGGCGTCCGCTGCTGACCGAGGGCGAACCGGGCACCGGGAAGACGGCGCTCGCGCAGGCCCTGGCTACGGCGCTCGGCGTGAACCTGATCCGCTTGCAGTGCCACGAGGGCATGGACGCGGCTCAGGCGCTCTACGACTGGGACTTCCCGCGGCAGCTGCTGCACCTGCGCACCCTGGAAGCCGCGTCCGGTGGCGAGTTCGATGCCGACGCCGCCGAATCCTCCCTCTACACACCGCGATTCCTGCTGGCCCGCCCGCTGCTGCGCGCGTTGCAGGAGGCGCCGTGCGTGCTGCTGGTCGACGAGATCGACCGCGCCGACGACGAGTTCGAGGCGTTCCTGCTGGAGGTGCTGTCGGAGTACGCGGTCAGCATCCCGGAGTACGGCGAGGTCCGCGCCGTGCGGCCGCCGATCGTCATCCTCACCTCCAACCGCACGCGCGAGGTCCACGACGCCCTTAAGCGGCGGTGCCTCTACCACTGGCTGGAGCACCCGGACCTGGACCGCGAGGTCGCGATCCTCCGCCGCAGGCTTCCCGGGGTGGACTCCCGCTTGGCCGAGCAGGTCGCCGCGTCGCTCCAGCGGATGCGTCAGATGGAGCTGCTCAAGCCGCCGGGCGTGGCCGAGGCGATCGACTGGACCCAGGCCCTCCAGGCGTTGGGCGCGGACTCGCTCGACACGGAGACGGCCGCGACGACCCTCGGTGCCGTCCTCAAGTACCGCGAGGACGAAGCGCGGGTTCGGGCGTCGGGAATCCTCGCGCACTGACCGGAATCCGCGACCTGCGGTGGGAGGGGTGTTGACGGTGGAGACCGTGACCGGGTTGGTGGGGTTCGCCCGCGCCCTGCGGCATTCGGGGATGGCCGTGGGGCCCAACCGGGTGCAGAGCTTCCTGGCCGCCGTGCAGGAGGTCGGGGTCGACGACCGGGACGGCGTGTACTGGGCCGGGCGCCTCACGCTGTGCTCCGAGCCCGACGACGTCGCCCGCTACGACGCCGCGTTCGCGACCTGGTTCAGCGCCGAACCGTTGCGGGTGGAGCAGCCGGGGCAGACGGTGTCGCGACCGGCGAAGATCGCGGCCCTGAGCGCCGAGACCTCGGACGGCGAGGGGGAGGGCGAGTCGGAGGATCCCCTCGCGGCGGCCGCCAGCGACGCGGAGGTGCTGCGCGACCGGGACGTGACCGAGCTCAGCGAGGCCGAGCGGGATCACCTGCGGCGGATGCTGGCGGTGCTGCGCCCGGACCCGCCGACGCGCCCGGCGTTGCGGCGCGAGCCGGGCAAGCGCGGTGCGCTGAGCCCCCGCGCGACGTTGCGCGCGATGTTGCGCTCCGGGGGCGAGCCGGTGCGCCTGCCGCGGCAGCACCGCTCGCGCCGGGCTCGTCGCGTGGTGCTGCTGATCGACGTCTCCGGTTCGATGAGCCCGTACGCCGACGCGCTGCTGCGCTTCGCGCACGTGGTCGTGCGCCGGGCTCCGGCGAGCACGGAGGTCTTCACGCTCGGGACTCGGATGACCCGCGTGAGCAGGCAATTGCGCCAGCGCGATGCGGAATCGGCCCTCCAGGCGGCGTCGCGCGCGGTGCCCGACTTCTCCGGCGGTACACGGCTGGGTGACACTCTCCGGGTGTTCTTGGACAGGTGGGGCCAGCGCGGCATGGCGCGCGGTTCCGTCGTGGTGCTCTTCTCCGACGGATGGGAGCGCGGCGACGCCACCGACCTGGCCGAGCAGATGCGCCGGCTGCACCGGCTCGCCCGAGGCGTCATCTGGGCGAACCCGCACGCCGGTCATGACGGATATCAACCCGTGCAATCCGGAATTGTCGCGGCCCTCCCGCACGTTGACCGAATGGTGGCCGGTCACAGTCTGAGGTCGCTCGAAGACATCTGGTCATGGGTACGCAGGCTTTCGCGGTCCGGGGAGCAGGTTCCCGGGACTCCGGTCGGTGTCGTGTGATGCCGGTGCGGGTGGATGCTTGAAAGGGCCGGGGAGGCCCGTGGAGGTTGCTCCAATGGAGGTTGCCCCAATGGAGGTGCACCGTGCGTGACGTGTTGGATGACTTGACCAAGCGCTGGGAGGCCGGTGAGTCCGTCGGCCTGGGCACGGTGGTGGCCACGTTCCGCTCCGCGCCTCGCCCGCCTGGAGCGTCGATGCTGGTCACGCAGGACGGCGAGGCCGTCGGCAGCGTCTCCGGCGGCTGCGTGGAAGGCGCCGTCTACGAGGAGGGCTCCGCGGTCCTGGAGGGCTCGGAGCCGGTGCTGCGCCGCTACGGCGTCAGCGACGACGACGCCTTCGCGGTGGGCCTGACCTGCGGCGGGATCCTCGACGTCTTCATCGAGCGGATCGACCGCGAGACGTTCCCGGACCTCGACGAGGTCGCAACGTCGGTGCGCGCGGAGGAGCCGGTCGCGGTGGCGACCGTCGTGGAGCACCCGGAGCAGGAGAAGGTCGGCACCCACCTGCTGATCTGGCGCGAGCGGGTGCGCGGCACCTTCGGTTCGGCGCGGATGGACGACGCGGTGGTCGACGACGTGCGCGGCATGCTCGCCAGCGGCCGCAGCGGCGTCATCGAGTACGGGCCGCAGGGGCAGCGCCGCGGCGAGGGCATGCGGGTCTTCGTCAACTCCTTCGAGCCGCCGCCCCGGATGCTGGTCTTCGGCGCGATCGACTTCGCCGCCGCGATGGCCCGGATGGGCGCGTTCCTCGGGTACCGGGTCACGGTGTGCGACGCCCGCCCGGTGTTCGCGACCAACAGCCGGTTCCCCGGCGTCGACGACGTGGTCGTGGACTGGCCGCACCGCTACCTCGCCAACGAGGCGGAGGAGGGGCGTCTCGACGAGCGCACGGCCGTCATGGTGCTCACCCACGACCCGAAGTTCGACGTCCCGGTGCTCAAGGAAGCCCTGGGCATGAACGTCGGCTACATCGGCGCGATGGGGTCGCGCCGCACGCACGAGGACCGCTTGAAGCGGCTGCGCGAGGAGGGCGTGACCGAGGAGGAGCTGTCCCGCGTGTCGTCGCCGATCGGGCTCGACCTGGGCGCCCGGACCCCGGAGGAGACGGCCGTTTCCATCGCCGCGGAGCTGATCGCGCTGCGCTGGGGCGGCCGGGGTGTGAGGCTCTCCGACGTGGAGGGTCCGATCCACCACCACGACTGAGTGCGCTTGCTCTCGCCGGAACGGCGTAGGACCCTCTAGCCGAGTGACATCCGTCACTCGGCGGAAATCCACGTTCCCGAACGTTCGCGCTCCTGGCGAGGAGGCCGTTCCATGCCCCGCATCACCGTCAACGTAGACGGCACCAAGTACACCGATGAAGTGGAACCGAGAACGCTGCTCGTGCAGTACATGCGCGAACGGCTAGGCAAGGTGGGCACCGTCGTCGGGTGCGACACCGGCAACTGCGGCGCGTGCACCGTCCACATGGACGGGCACAGCGTGAAGTCCTGCTCGGTGCTGGCCGTGCAGGCCGACGGCCACGAAGTGACCACCATCGAAGGACTGTCCCAGGACGGCAAGCTGCACCCGCTGCAGGAGGCCTTCCACGACAACCACGCGTTGCAGTGCGGGTACTGCACGCCCGGCATGATCATGCAGGCGCTGGACCTGCTCGCCGAGGACCCGGAGCCGGACGAGCAGGCGGTCCGCGAAGGCATGGAGGGCAACCTCTGCCGCTGCACGGGCTACCAGAACATCGTCCGCGCGGTCCGCGACGCGGCCCAGCGGATGGAGCCCGGCGCCGGGCCCGCGGCCGAGCACACCGACGACACGCCCATGCAGCGCAAGCCCGCGGACGAGCGGACCGGTGCCGAAGCCGCGGGAGGTCGTCAGCCATGACCGCCACCGCAGAGCCGGAGCTCGGACGCTCCCGCAAGCGCAAGGAAGACGCGCGGCTGATCACCGGTCGCACGCGCTGGACCGACAACCTCGCCCCCAGCGGAACCCTGCACCTGGCGATTTTGCGCTCGCCGATGGGGCACGCCAAGATCACCGCGATCGACACCGAGGAGGCCGGTCAGGCCCCGGGCGTGATCGCGATCGTCACCGGCCGCGACATCGCGGACGTCCAGGGCAGCCTGCCGTGCGCGTGGCCGATCACCGAGGACATGAAGGCCCCGGCGGCACCGCCGATGGCCGTCGACGAGGTGCGCTTCGCCGGTGAGGCGGTCGCCATCGTGGCGGCGCGCTCGGCGGCGGAGGCGCGCGACGCGATGGACCTCATCGACGTCGACTACGAAGACCTGCCGGTCGTGCTGGACATGCGTTCGGCGATCGAGTCCGGATCGCCGCTGGTCCACGAGGACCTGGGCACCAACACCAACGCCGTGTGGACCTTCGACTCCGCCGAAGCCGGCACCGGCGGCGACGTGGAGCAGGCCCTGGCCGGGGCGGAGGTGCGCGTCGAGCGGACCTTCCGGCAGCAGCGGCTGATCCCGGCGTTCATGGAGCCGCGCTCGGTGGTCGTCGACCCGACCGGTGACCAGATCACCGTCTGGTCGGCCACCCAGGTCCCGCACATCCTGCGGGTCATGCTCGCCATGACCCTGGGCGTGCCGGAGAGCAAGGTCCGGGTCATCGCACCCGACGTGGGCGGCGGGTTCGGCGGGAAGCTGCAGGTCACGCCCGAAGAAGTGCTCGCGTTCGTGATGGCCCAGCGGCTCAACCGGCCGGTGAAGTGGACCGAAACCCGTTCGGAGACCATGGTTTCCGGGCACCACGGACGCGACCAGATCCAGAAGATGTCGATCGCGGCCACCCGCGACGGCCGCATCACCGGGCTCAAGGTCGAACTGCTCGCCGACATGGGTGCCTACCTGCGGCTGGTCACGCCCGGCGTGCCGATCCTGGGCGCGCTGATGTTCAACTCGATCTACAAGATCCCGGCGTACCACTTCAGCTGCACCAACGTGTTCACCAACAAGACGCCGACCGACGCCTACCGCGGCGCCGGACGCCCGGAGGCCACCTTCGGCATCGAGCGGATGATGGACGAACTCGCCGCCGAGCTGGGCATGGAACCCATGGAGCTGCGGCGGAAGAACTGGATCGCCCACGACGAGTTCCCGTACGACACCGTCGCAGGCCTGACCTACGACTCGGGCAACTACGAGGCCGCGACCGACAAGGCGATGGAGATGTTCGGCTACACCTCGCTGCGCGAGGAGCAGGAGCGCCGCCGCCGCGAGAACGACCCGGTGCAGCTGGGCATCGGCATCTCCACCTTCACCGAGATGTGTGGGCTCGCGCCCTCGCGGGTGCTGGGGTCGCTGTCCTACGGCGCTGGCGGCTGGGAGCACGCCTCGATCCGGATGCTGCCCACCGGCAAGGTCGAGGTCGTCACCGGCACCTCGCCGCACGGCCAGGGGCACGAGACGGCGTGGAGCCAGATCGTGGCCGACCGGCTCGGCGTGCCCTTCGACGACGTCGAGGTGCTGCACGGCGACACCCAGGTCTCTCCGCGCGGCCTGGACACCTACGGGTCCCGGTCGCTGGCGGTCGGCGGCATGGCCGTGGTCGCGGCCGCGGACAAGGTCATCGACAAGGCCCGGCCGATCGCCGCGCACATGCTCGAATGCGCCGAGGAGGACCTGGAGTTCGCCTCCGGTCGCTTCGGCGTGCGGGGCACCGACCGGGGCGTGGCGATGGGCGAGGTCGCGCTCGCGGTGTTCGCCGCGCACGACCTGCCGGACGGGGTGGAGCCGAACCTGGACTCCGACGCGACGTTCGACCCGGAGAACTTCTCCTTCCCGCACGGCACCCACCTCTGCGCGACCGAGGTGGACACCGAGACGGGCCGGGTGAAGATCCGCAAGTACGTGTGCGTGGACGACATCGGCTCGGTGATCAACCCGCTGATCGTGGAAGGCCAGGTGCACGGCGGACTCGCGCAGGGCATCGCGCAGGCGCTCTTCGAGGAGGCCGTCTACGACGAGACCGGCACGCTCACCACGGGCACGCTGGCCGACTACCTGGTGCCCTCGGCGGCCGACCTGCCCGAGTTCACCACCGATCGCACCGAGACCCGCGCGACCTCGAACGCCCTGGGCGTCAAGGGCGTCGGGGAGGCGGGAACCATCGCCTCCACTCCGGCGGTGGTCAACGCGGTCGTCGACGCGCTGCGCCCGATGGGCGTCAACGACGTCGAGATGCCCTGCTCGCCCCAGCGCGTGTGGCGGGCGGTGACCGGCGCTCGCGCGTCCGGCAAGACGGCACCCGAGGCCGGCGGCGGACTCGGTTCGATGAACCCCGAGGGAGGTTCCCAGTGATCCCGGCACAGTTCGAATACGTGGCGCCGTCGACCGTGGAAGAGGCGCTGGCCGCGCTCGCCGCGGCCGGTGAGGACGGCAAGGTGCTGGGCGGCGGGCAGAGCCTGCTGCCGGTGCTGCGGATGCGGATGGCCGATCCGAGCACGATTGTCGACGTCGGCCGCATCCCCGAGATGCGGGGTATCCGCGAGGAGGGCGACGCCCTCGTCGTCGGTGCCATGACCACCCACTACGAGGTGGCGCGGGATCCGCTGATCGCGCAGCACGCCCAGCTGCTCGCGCTGGCCACCCGCACGGTCGCCGATCCGCAGGTGCGCCACCGGGGCACCTTCGGCGGCTCGCTGGCGCACGCCGACCCGGCCGGTGACCTGCCCGCCCCGGCGCTCGCGCTGGAGGCGGAGATGGTCATCGCAGGCCCGTCCGGCAGGCGCACCGTGCCGGCCTCCGAGTTCTTCGTCGACTACTTCACCACCGCGCTGGAACCCACCGACCTGCTGGTCGAGATCCGGATGCCGAAGTGGACCGGCTGGAACGCCCACTACGAGAAGTTTAACCGCGTCGCCCAGGCGTGGTCGATCGTCGGCGTCGCGGCGGCCGTCCGGGTCTCCGGCGGCGCCATCGCCGAAGCCCGCATCGCGCTGACCAACATGGGACCCACCCCGGTCCGCGCCACGGGCGTGGAGCAGGCGCTGGTCGGGCAGCAGGCCACGGCCGAGGCGGTGCGCGCCGCGGCCAGGCACGCGACGGAGGGCACCAGCGCGCCGGGAGATGCCAGCGCCGACACCGACTACCGGGAGCACCTCGCCGAGGTGCTGACCGGACGAGCGGTGCTCGCGGCGGCGGGCGGCTGATCCGTCCGGACGAAGATCGGGCCTGGCGGCGTTCCTGCGGAACTCCTCGCCAGGCCCGAATCGTTCTGGTGGGCGAGTGGCCCGCCTCGCTGAGCCGAACGGGCTACCGGCGCGCCGTCCGGCCTGGGAGGCTTGAGGGCGGAGCGCGTTATAGCTTCAGACTCACACGCCGGCTCTGCGCCTGAGCCGCGAGCACGGTCGATCAGGAGGACCTTCCAGTGGAAATGCAGCACACGTTCAGCGTTCCGGTGCCGATCGACGCGGCCTGGAAGGCGATGATCGACCCGGAGCGGGTCGCTCCGTGCATGCCGGGCGCCACGCTCACCAAGGCCGAGGGCAACGAGTTCGCGGGCTCGGTGAAGGTCAAGCTCGGGCCGGTCACGCTGCTGTACAAGGGAACCGGCGTCTTCAAGGACGTCGACGAGAAGACCAGGCGCCTGGTCATCGACGCCAGCGGCAAGGACTCCCGGGGCAGCGGCACGGCCGCCGCGACGGTCGTGGTCAAGCTGACCGACGAGGGCGGCACCACGTCCGGGACCGTGGACACCGACCTGAAGGTCACCGGCAAGCCGGCGCAGCTCGGCCGTGGCCTGATCTCGGAGGTCGGCGGCAAGATCCTGAACCAGTTCGCCGACAACCTCTCCAAGAAGCTGGAATCCGAGCAGGAGGCCCCGGCGGCGCAGGAGACCTCGACCGGGACGCAGGGCTCCGAGGCCAAGACCTCCGAGACCAAGGCTTCCGAGTCGAAGGCTTCCGAGTCGAAGGGCGGCTCCAACGGCACGACCGCTGCGGCGGGTGCGGGCGCGGCCGGTGCCGCGGTGGGATCGGCGCGCAAGGACACCAGCTGGCGGGTCACCCCGGCGAGCGAGAACTCGTCGAGCCCGACCAGGGTCGCCGAGCCCGCCGCCAACGACGAGGCCATCGACCTGCTGGGGACCGCGGGAACTCCGGTCCTCAAGCGCGCCGTCCCGGCTGCGATCGGCCTGCTGGTGGCGTTCGTGGTGCTGCGCCGCTTCAAGAAGCGCCGCGCCCGCAAGCGCGCGGCCTGAGCCGCCGGCGTTCAGTCCCGAAGGAGCGCCCCGACCCGGCCCAGCCGGTCCAGCCACCACCGCTGCACGTCAGCGGGCGGCGTGGCCGCCGCGACCAGCGCCGGGTCGGGCTCCGGTGGTGTCGAGGGCACCGGCAGGAACCCCCGCTCGGGCAGCAGCGACTCGGCGACCACGTCGCCGTCGAGCAGCGCCATGGTGCCCAGCCCGCAGGCGAACGGCAGCTCGGGCAGCGCACCGGCCAGCGCCAGCTGCGCCGAGAGCCCCACGCTGGTCTCCACTGCCGAGGACACCACGCAGGGCAGCCCGGAGGCCTCCGCGACCTGCAGCGCGCGGCGCACTCCGCCCAGCGGGGTCGCCTTGATGATCGCCACGTCGGCGGCCCCGGCCACCGCGACCCGCAGCGGGTCCTCGGCTCGGCGGATGCTCTCGTCGGCGGCGATGCGCACGTCGACCTTGCGTCGCACGGCGGCGAGCTCCTCGATGCTCGGGCACGGTTGCTCGGCGTACTCCAGGCCGTGGGCAGCGGCGTCGAGCTCGCGGATGCGGCTGACGGCGGTGTCGACGTCCCAGGCGGCGTTGGCGTCGACTCGGATCGCGCCGTCCGGCCCGAGCGCGTCCCGGACCGCGGCGACCCGCTCGACGTCGTCGGCGGCGGACTGGCCCGGGTCGGCGATCTTGACCTTGGCGGTGCGGCACCCGGAGCGCGCCACGATCTGCGCGGCCTTCTCGGCGGAGACCGCGGGAACGGTGCAGTTCACCGGGATCCGGTCGCGGACCGGTTCCGGCCAGCTCTCACCGCAGGCCTCGAAGGCGGCCCGCAACCAGGGCACCGCCGCGGCGTCGTCGTAGTCCTCGAACGGGCAGAACTCGCCCCATCCGGCAGGCCCGGACAACAGCACCCCGCGCCGCACCGTGATCCCGCGGAACCGGTTGCGCATCGGCAACGCGTACACCCGGACCGCATCCAACTCCGCAGGATCGAAGCTCGCCATGCCCCGATCCTTTCAGCCCGAACCGACGCCCGCCTTCCCCGGTGAGGGGGCCGGTCAGGCGACGCTGGGGCGGCCGAGGTCGAAGACGTCGACCTCGAAGCGCGCCCACTGCTGGCGCAGCGCGGTCACGCCGTGGTCGAGGATGTAGTTGAGCTCGCCCAGCGTCACCGGGAGCAGCGTGAAGACCTGCAGCTGCTCGATCCCCTCCGGGTCGGTGAAGCGGGTGAACTCCGACGGGAAGATCGGGTGCCCGCTGGCCAGCACCCCGTGGAACTCGGTGCCCGGCAGCAGCGGCTTCTCGTTCGGCACGATCTGGTCGGGGACCAGGAAGGTCCGCTGCTGCACCAGCAGCTCCGAGGTGAGGTCGACCAGGTGGCGGGCGGCCTCGGCCTGCTCCCGGTAGACCGTGCAGGCCAGCTCCTGGGCGGGTTCGGCGCCCAGCGGCTGGAACCGCAGGCCGCTGCTGATCACCGTCGTCAGATGGAGCTCTTCCAGGAAGAAGAACACCAGACCGTAGCCGCGGTTGGTGCCGTGCACGTTCGGCGGTTCAGCGCCCGTGGGCGGACCGGCGTAGCGCTCCAGGTTCTCCGCGAGTCCGACGAAGCGGTGCGCACCGCCCATCGCCGGCCGTTCGTGCTCGGTTTCCATCCGATCTCCAGTGTCTTGCAGCTCAGACGCTGCGTTCGTTCATCGCAACGGTAGCTGCAAAGCAGCCGAACGCGGACACCTTTTGGGCGACGGCTATCCGGGGCTCACCGTTGTTCGCGTCACCCCACGTCAGGGAGGGCCGGGCCGAGCAGGTCGTCGGCGTCCACGATCCGGTACGCGTAGCCCTGCTCGGCGAGGAACCGCTGGCGGTGCGCCGCGTAATCGGTGTCCAAGGTGTCGCGCGAGACGACCGAGTAGAAGTGCGCCTGCTTGCGCTCCGACTTGGGTCGCAGCAGCCGACCGAGTCGCTGCGCCTCCTCCTGGCGCGACCCGAAGGTACCCGAAACCTGAACGGCGACGGAGGCTTCCGGCAGGTCGATCGAGAAGTTGGCGACCTTGGACACGACGAGCCGGTTGATCTCGCCGCGCCGGAACGCGTCGAAGAGCTCCTCGCGCTCCTTGTTCTTCGTCGACCCCTCGATGATCGGTGCGTCCAGCGCCTCGCCGAGCTCGTGCAGCTGGTCCAGGTATGCGCCGATGACCAGGGCCGGTTCGTCCGGGTGCTGGTCGAGGATCGCCTTGACCACCGGGGCCTTGGTGCGCGCGGTCGCGCAGAGCTTGTAGCGCTCCTCGGCCTCCGAGGTCGCGTACTGCAGGCGCTCGTTGTCGGTGAGCGTCACCCGCACCTCGACGCACTCGGCCGGCGCGATCCAGCCCTGCGCCTCGATGTCCTTCCACGGTGCGTCGTAGCGCTTCGGGCCGATCAGCGAGAACACGTCGCCCTCCCGGCCGTCCTCGCGGACGAGGGTGGCGGTGAGGCCGAGGCGGCGCCGGGACTGCAGGTCGGCGGTCATCCGGAAGACCGGGGCGGGCAGCAGGTGCACCTCGTCGTAGACGACCAGGCCCCAGTCGCGGGAGTCGAACAGCTCCAGGTGCTTGTACTCGCCCTTGGAGCGGCGGGTGATCACCTGGTAGGTCGCGATGGTGACCGGCCGGATCTCCTTCTTCTCACCGGAGTACTCGCCGATCTCCTCCTCGGTCAGCGAGGTGCGCTCGATCAGCTCGCGCTTCCACTGGCGGCCCGCGACGGTGTTGGTGACCAGGATCAACGTGGTCGCGGCGGCCTCGGCCATCGCCGCGGCGCCGACCAGCGTCTTGCCCGCGCCGCAGGGCAGCACGACGACGCCGGAGCCGCCGGCCCAGAACGACTGCACGGCCTGGCGCTGGTAGTCGCGCAGGTTCCAGCCGTCCTGGTGGAGCTCGATGGGGTGCGCCTCGCCGTCGACGTACCCGGCGAGGTCCTCGGCGGGCCAGCCGACCTTGAGCAGCATCTGCTTGAGGCGCCCGCGCTCGCTGGGGTGCACCACCACGGTGTCGTCGTCGACGCGGGCGCCGAGCATCGGGGCGATCTTCTTGTTCCGCAGGACCTCTTCGAGCACGGCCCGGTCGAGGGAGACCAGCACGAGCCCGTTCGCGGGGTCGTTGGTCAGCTGCAACCGGCCGAACCGGCCCATGGTCTCGACGATGTCGACCAGCAGCGGCTGCGGGACGGGGTAGCGGGAGAAGCGGACCAGTCCGTCGACGACCTGCTCCGCGTCGTGCCCGGCGGCACGCGCGTTCCACAGCGCCAGCGGCGTGATCCGGTAGGTGTGCACGTGCTCCGGCGCGCGCTCCAGCTCGGCGAACGGTGCGATGGCGGTGCGCGCGTCGTCGGCGAGGTCGTGATCGACCTCGAGCAGCAGCGTCTTGTCGGACTGGACGATCAGGGGTCCGTCGGTCAAGGTGAGCGCTCCCTCGGGGGTCGGGTGGCGTTTCCGCAGGTGATCGACACTATCGGCAGCCACCATCAGGACTCCCGCCCCAGTATTCCACTCGTCCGGGACGTCCCCGCGGGCTCCAGCCCCCGCGAAGCCCCGAAGTGACCCAAATCGCCCGCCCACGTCGGGGAGGAACGTCACCACGTGCACTCCGGGTGCGTGCCCGGGGCTCGGGGTTCTGGCGGGCGGGGTTGTGGGTTGGGGTGGCGGGTGCGAGCGTTTCGTCGATCTTGTTCAGGTGTGCGACGAGGTGAGGCGCTATGACTGCGGACGATGCCGGGGAGCGGCTGCGGGAGCTGGAGGCCGGGGCTGCGGAGAATGGCCGGGCCCCGTTGGCGGACGTGCTGGAGCTGTTCGACTCCCTGCCCGCCGTGCGCGCGGAGGAGCTGGCCGGGACGTGGCGCGGCAACGGGATCGCGACCGGGAACCCGCTCGACGGTCTGCTGGAGCGGTTCGGCTGGTACGGCAAGAGCTTCGACGGCCCCGAGCGGGCCCACCCGCTGCTGTTCCGCGGCAAGGGCGACCAGGTGGTGAGCATCAACCCCGCGTTCGTCCCGATCGGCCTGATGCTGAAGGTCGTCGACAAGCTCGACAGCCCCGTCGTGGCGACGCTGTTCCGCCTCCTGATGCCGCTGTTGACCACGCAAGAACCCCGCGCCCGGCTGCGGATGGTCGAGTACCGGGGCGTGTCGTCGGCCGCGATGGTCTACGACGCGCTGCCGATCTACGACCCGTTCCGCGCGGTCGACGACAACACCCTGCTGTGCGCGATGGACCTGCGCGGCGCGGACGCGCCCTTCCTGTTCGTCCTGCGCCGGGAAGCCGCGTAATCGAGAGTTTTGCCTGGCTGGGTAGATTGCTCGTGGCGAACACGATTTCGGAGGACTTGTGACCTACCCACCGCAACCGGATCCGCACGGTGCGCAATCCGGGCCGCATCCGGGTGGCTGGCAGCCCGGGCAGACCCCGCAGCAGGGCTACCAGTACCCGCAGCAGGGGTCGGACGCCTTCTGGCGCCAGGTCGCGGGCGGTCAGCAGCAGTTCCCGCAGCCGCCGAAGAAGTCGCGGACCGGCCTGATCGTCGGGCTCGTGGTCGGTGGCGTGCTGCTGCTGGTGGGTGGTGCCCTCGCGGTGACGTTCGCGTTGTCCGCGGCGGGCCGCGTCGAGGCCGGTGACTGCATGTCGCTGCGCGACGAGCGGGGCGGCCCGATGCACGGCGCGGACTGCGGTTCCGCGGAGTCCGACTACGAGGTCGTCGAGGTCAAGGACAGCAGTCACGCCGAGTGCGGCGACGACTACGTCAACTACACCGGGGGCAAGTCCTACTGCATCGTCCTCGACGTCAAGGTGGGCGACTGCCTGACGGCGTTCCAGGACGACCAGGAGGTGCTCCCGCTGAAGATCGAGTGCTCGCGCTCGGAGGACCAGATCACCCGGATCGCCGGTGGTCAGGACCCGGAGACGGCGTGCGGGCCGAACGAGGGCTACTACGTCTTCAGCCGCAAGACCGTGTGCTTCGGGGACGTCCGGGGCATCTGATGATTACTACCGCTAACGAAGTCGGTCTGCTGTGATGGGATCCGACGATCGGCGTGTCGAGGAGGCAGTTCGCATGGGCGGCGAGGATCGCACGGTCCGCGACATCACCAGGGGGCTGATGCGCGACCTCGGGTTGACCACGGTGTTCGGCAACCCGGGCACGACCGAGGTCCCCTTCCTGACCGGATGGCCCGACGACTTCCACTACGTCCTGGGCTTGCAGGAGTCGGTCGTCGTCGCGATGGCCGACGGCTACGCGCAGTCCCGTCGCGAGCCGGTGCTGGTCAACTTGCACTCCGCCGGTGGCGTCGGGCACGCGCTGGGCGCGGTGTTCACCGCCTACCGCAACCGCACGCCGATGATCATCACCGCCGGCCAGCAGACCCGCAGCCTGATGTTCGGCGAGCCGTTCCTGGGTGCCACCGAGGCCCCGAACTTCCCCAAGCCGTACGTGAAGTGGAGCTACGAGCCGGCCCGCGCCGCTGACGTGCCGGCCGCGCTGGTGCGCGCCTACCAGATGGCCACCACGCCGCCGTACGGTCCGGTCTTCCTGTCCGTCCCGGCCGACGACTGGGACGAGCCCGGTGTCGAGGTCCAGGCTCGTCCGCGCACTCCCGGTTTCGCGCCGGATCCCGAGGCGGTCGCGGGACTCGCCGAGGCGCTGCGCCGCTGCGAGCGGCCCGCGTTCGTGACCGGTCCGGCGGTCGACGCCGACGGGGTGGTCGACGAGATGGTGCGCCTGGCGGAGAAGACAAAGGCGGCGGTGTTCGCGCCCCCGATGTCGCCGCGCTGCTCCTTCCCGGAGGATCACCCGTGCTTCGCCGGGTTCCTGCAGCCCGAGCAGCGGTTGCTCAGCGAGGAGCTCTCCGGCTACGACCTGGTCGTGGTGTGGGGCGCGCCTGCGTTCACCTACCACGTCTACCGGGGTGAGAACGACACCGCGCTGCCCGAGCTGTTCCTGGTCCACGACGATCCCGACGTGCTCGCGAGGGCCCGCGTCGGACGCGGCGTGATGGGCACGATGGCGCACTCGGTTCCGCAGGTCAACGCGCTGATCGACGAGCTGGACCGGCCCTCGCCGACGGCCATGTCGCGGCCCGCCAAGCCCGCCGCGAGCACGCCGATGACCGCCTCCTACGTCTTCGACACCCTCGTCGGGCAGCTGCCCGAGGACGCGGCGGTCGTCGAGGAGACCCCCAGCCACCGCAACGACCTGCACGAGTACTTCCCGGTCCGCTCCACCGACGGCGGGTTCTTCACCGGTTTCTCGGGCGCGCTGGGCTACGGCGTCGGCGCGGCGGTCGGCGTCGGCATGGCGAACCCGGCCAGGCGGACGGTGGCGCTGCTGGGCGACGGCTCCAGCATGTACGGCATCCAGTCGCTGTGGACCGCGGTGCGGGAGCAGGCACCGGTCACCTTCGTGATCATGGACAACTCGCGGTACGCGGCGGTCGCGGTGCTGGGCGAGGCCGCGGGCGGCAGCAAGCTGCCCGGCGTGGACCTGGGCGGCATCGACTTCGTCTCGCTGGCCACCAGCCTCGGTTGCCCGGCCAAGCTCGTGCAGACCCCGGAGGAGCTCGCTCAGGCGCTGCCGGAGGAGTTCGCGGGCAAGCAGGGCCCCAGCCTCCTGCACATCAAGGTCGACCCTGGTCAGCGATTCCTGTACTGATCACCGCTCCTGGAGGGGCGGTGGACGCCCCCGGTGGCAGTTTTGGTCCGAACCGTCCATGATCAACGTCCCATTTGCCCGGTCAATTCGGACCAAAACTGCCCGGTCGCGACGAGAAGCGGCCCCGACCTCATGTGGTCGGGGCCGTTTCTGCGTTTCGCAGGTCAGAGGACCTGGGTGGTCTCCGCTGCCGAGGGCGGCGCCACGCCTGCGCTCTTGACGTCGAGGAGGCGGGCCACCTCGCTGCGCAGGTGCACGAAGGTCTCGGACTCGCGGGTGGTGATCTGGTCGCGCTCGCGGCCGAGCGGGATCTCCAGGTCCTTGACGATCGTGGCCGGCGACTTCGAGAGCACGAACACCCGGTCGGCGAGGTAGATGCTCTCGTCGATGTCGTGGGTGACCAGCAGGACCGTGCTGTCGAACTGCTTGCGCACGCGCAGCAGCAGGTCCTCCAGCTCGAAGCGCGTCTGGGCGTCGACCGACGCGAACGGCTCGTCCATCAGCAGCAGCGCCGGCCGGCAGGCCAGGGCGCGGGCGATGGAGACGCGCTGCTGCATGCCGCCGGAGAGCTGCCACGGGTACTTCTTGGCCGCGCTCGACAGGCCGACCCACTCGAGCACCTCGTCGGCGCGCTCCCGCCGCTCGGAACGGCTGACGCCGCGAGCCTGCAGCGGGAACTCGACGTTGGCCCGGACCGACTTCCACGGGAACAGCGAGCGGCTGTAGTCCTGGAACACCACGGCCAGGTCGCTGGGCACGCCGTCGACCGGCTCGCCGTGCAGCTTCACGTCCCCGGAGGTCGCCTTGATCAGGCCGGAGATGCCGCGCAGCATGGTCGACTTGCCGCAGCCGGAGGGTCCGACGATGCACGCCAGCTCACCGGTGCGGACCTCGAACGTGAGGTCGGCGATGGCCTGGTGCCCGTTCGCCCCGCCGTAGCGGTGACCGAGTCCGGAAACTTCCAGCATCGTGTTCGTTCGGGTCATTGGTCAGCCTCCGACAACTTGGTCCGCCGGCGCCTGGGAGGGTTGCCAGCTCAGCGCACGGCGTTCCACCACGAGCAGCAGGGTGTTCAAAACGTATCCGAGGACGCCCAGCAGGACGATTCCCGACCACATCGCCGGGAAGTCGAACTGCCTCTGGTCGAACATCAGCCGGTAGCCGATGCCGTTGGTGGAGCCCACGAGCTCGGACACGACCATCAGCACCAGCGACAACGACAGGCTAACCCGGAGTCCGGCGAAGATCTTGGGCGTCGCGGCGGGCAGCACCACGCCGGTGATCCACTGGGCGCGCGGGATCCGGAAGGACCGCGCGGTGTCGACCTTGACCTGGTCCACGGACCGGACGCCGTCGACGGTGTTGAGCAGGATCGGCCACACGACGCTGAACACGATCACCGTGATCTGCATCGAGGACCCGATGCCCAGCAGCACGATGAACACCGGGACCAGGACCGGTGACGGGATGGCGCGCATGAACGCCATCAGCGGTCCGACGTAGTCCAGCAGGTTGCGCGAGCGGCCGAGCAGCGTGCCCAGCGCGATGCCGATGACCGCGGCCAGCACCCAGCCGAAGGCGACCCGGCCGAGGCTGGCGAGCAGGTCGCCGGTGGCCTCGGTGGTCAGGAACAGCGATTCCGGCGGTCCGGAGAACCACTTCTGCCCGGCGGTGCCGAGAATCTTGCTCGGTGCCGGGAAGAACGGGTGCTGTGCGATTTGGGTCACCAATTCCCACAGCAGCACCGCGATGATGAGCACGAGCCATTGGCGGAGAAATCCACGCGCCTTGTTCACAACGCACCCCGCAACCCGACGTTGAATTCCGGTGAATTCGCGATGTTCATTCCCGGAAAGTGGTGAACGGAGGGAATGAGGTGACTCATCGCACCGCCTCCCGATCCACCGCGCTCCAGGCGAGGCCGCGCTTGTGGACCGTCTCCAGCAGCTCGTTGATCAGGTAGCCGACGATGCCTGCGACGATCGTTCCGGCCAGGACCAGGTCCATCCGCCCGGCACCGGTCGAGGCGTCGAGCACGAAGCTGCCGAGCCCGCTGCCGCCTCCCGCCAGGAACTCCGTGCTGACCACCAGGATCAGCGCGACCGAGGCCGACATCCGGATGCCGGTGAGCACGAACGGCGCCGCGTTGGGCAGCAGCACGGTGAACATGGTGCGCGCCCGGCCGAAGCCGAAGGACCGCGCGGTGTCGACCATGACCGGGTCGACCTCGTCCAACGCGTAGATCGTGTTGAACAGGATCGGCCACACGGCCGCGTACACGGCGAGCGCGATCTTGGTCTCCGGCCCCGAGCCGACCAGCACGATGGCCAGCGGGATCAGCGCCACGGAGGGGATCGGGCGGAGGAACTCGATGATCGCGCGGGTGGCCACCCGGATGCCCCGGACGCTGCCCAGCAGCAATCCGGCGGGAACCGCGATGGCGATGGAGATGCCCAGCGCGATGGCCCAGGCCAGCACGCTCGCGATCAGGTCGAGCAGGAAGGAGGAGTCGCCGAGGAGCTCGACGAACCTGGCCAGCACGACCGAGGGTGGTGGGAAGTACTGCGGGTCGACTAGCCCGGACCTGCTGAAGGCTTCCCACAACAGCAGGAAGCCCAGCAGTCCGAGCAGACCCCGGATTGTTCTGGTCATGTCCCGATCAACTCTGCGGCGGCTTGATGATCATGCTCGCCACGTCGACGTCCTTGGTGATGTAACCGAATTCCAGCATCATTCGCGGAACGCGCTGCAAGCGGGTGGCGTCCGCGCGCGCGTTCAATTTCAGCATTGTGATGATGGACGCAGTTTCCTTGTCGATCTTGGCGAACTTGGGCAGCAGCGGCTCGATCTTCGCCCGGTCCTGCGCCTCGGCCACCGCGGAGGTCATCGCGCGCTGGAACGCCGCGACCGTCTTCGGGTTCTTCTCGGCGAACTGGGCGTTGGAGACGTAGCCGCCCAGCGGCAGGTCCTCCAAGGGGCCGGTGGTGGTGTCGAGCACCGGCACGGCGTCGGCGTCGCGGGCGGCCAGCGTCAGGAAGGGCTCCACGACGAAGGCCGCGTCGACCTGGCCGGACTTGAGCGCGTTGGGCATGTTGATGAAGCCCAGCGGCACCATCTCGACCTTGTCGAAGGGCACGTTGTTGGCCTTCATCGAGGCCTTCACCAGCAGCTCGGAGATGGTGCCCGGGCCGGAGATCGCGATCTTCTTGCCGGCCAGGTCGGCGGAGGTGCGCACGCCGGAGTTCGGCGTCGACATGATCAGGCAGCTGTTGGGCACCGCCGACATGCAGTCGGCGACGATCTTGAGGTCGGCCACGCCCTTGGCCTGCGCGGCGAAGATCGGCACGTAGCTGGAGAAGGTGATGTCGAGGTCGCCGCCGATCGCGCTGTTGAGCGCGGCGCCGCCGTCGGAGGACGGGACGATCTCGACGTTGAGGCCTTCGCGCTGGAAGTGACCGGCCTCGGCCGCCAGGTACAGCGGGGCCAGCTCCGCGGTGGGCAGGGCGCCGATGCGCAGGTTCTCCTTCTCCACCTTGCCGTTGCCGGAGGACTGCTGTTCCGCGCCGCCCAGCAGGCCGCAGCCGCTGGCGCCCATCAGCGCTCCTGCGGTTGCCGCGCCACCCGCGAGTTTCAGCAGGTTCCGGCGGTCGAGGGGGCGGTTCGTCGGACGCATGGCATTTCCTCCTGGCATGGCGGGGTGTGGGCCTTGGCGGCTGAGCGACGTGCGTGGAGCGAGGACGTTGCGGCCGGAGGCGGGCGTCGTGCGCGGCGGCTCGCGAGGTGTTGGCGGCCTCGCGCGCGACCCTTGGTTCCTGCGGGGTCACCGACTGCATCGGTGCTGAAGAACTCTAGATACCTGATCAGGAGGCGACAACTAGCCGTAATGGGCTCGTTGTGTCCATTACTCGAAGGTGTTTCGCCGGTCACTGCTTCGCGAAGGCAAACACTACGCAGAGTGTTGTCCACAGTGCATGGGAGTGATCTTGTGTTCAAAACGGGAAATACCCGGATGCGAAAAGACAAAAGCCGCAGATGCCTCGTACGTGACGAAGCACCTGCGGCTGGTGCGTGGTGCGGGGACTTCGCCGCAGGCCGAAACGATCCGTCCCTCAGCACTTCGACTGATCAGGACCGGCGCCGGGCTCGTGCGAAGGGAGGTGCCCGCTCAGCCTTGCGACTGAGACGTCGATCAGACCGGCTTCGGCGGCACGATCATCTTGGCCACGTCGACCTCGTTGTCCAGGAAGCCGAAGTCCTTCATCAGGCGCGGAACCCGCTGCAGGCGGGTCGCGTCGGCGCGCGAGTTGAACTTCAGCAGGCTGATGATCGCGGCCGTTTCCTTGTCGATCTTGGCGAACTCGGGCAGCAGCGGCTCGATCTTCGAGCGGTCCTGCGACTCGGCCACGGCGCGGTCCATCGCGCGCTGGAACGCCGCCACGGTCTGGGGGTTCTCCTGCACGAACTTCGCGGTCGCTCCGTAGCCGGTCAGCGGCAGGTCCTCCAGCGGGCCGGTGTTGGTGTCGGCCACCGGGACGGCGCCGCTGGAGCGCGCGGCCTGGGTCAGGAACGGCTCGGTCAGGATCGCCGCGTCGACCCGGCCCTGCTGCAGCGCGGCCGGCATGTTGATGAACGGGATGGCCGTGAACTCCGACTTGGAGAAGTCCACGCCGTAGGCCCGCATGGTGGCCTTGACCAGCAGTTCCGAGATCGTGCGCGGCCCGGAGATGGCGATGGTCTTGCCCGCCAGGTCCTGCGGCGTGCGCACCTTCGAGGACGGCGAGGTCATGATCGTGGTCGTGTTCGGCGCGCCGGCGCCGCAGTCGGCCACGATCTTCAGGTCCGCGACACCCCGGGCCTGCGCCGCGAAGAACGGCACGTAGCTGGCGTAGGTGATGTCGTAGTCGCCGCCGATGGTGCTGGTCAGAGCCGCGCTGCCATCGGAGGTCGTGACGATCTCGACGTTGAGGCCCTCCTGCTTGAAGATGCCGTTGCGCACGGCCAGGTGCAGGGGTGCGAGGTCGGTGACCGGCATGGCGCCGACCTTGATGTTGGGCTTCTCGACCGAGCCGTCGCCGCCGCCCGCCGATTCGGAGCCGCCCAGCAGGCCGCATCCGCTGGCGCCCATCAGCGCCCCGGCGGTTGCCGTTCCACCTGCGAGTTTGAGCAGCCCTCTCCGCGACATAGCGCGACTGGCCAGGGTCATCGAGTCCTCCTTGCAACAGCACGACTTGGAGCGCCGGGCCCTGCGTCAGCTCCGCCTGCTCGGCGCGAACAACCCCGAGTAGGGTCCGCCAGATGCGTCTGTGCACTGTGGACTTGACCACGACCTTCGACGGAGGCGCCGGAGCGGACCGGGGCTCATACTCGACTGCCGTGACTGATGGGGCGCAAAAAGGACTGTAAAGGTTTGAACTATCGGGTTACAACCAGGCGTAACTAACTATGAGTCACACGATCGGCCCAGCTGTTGTCCAAAGCACTCTGAAGAGTGACGGTGGCCAGCATTGGGGGCCTGACTTGTGACGCCAGGTTAAGTATAGTCTCGCCCGTCGAGGTGACTGGCCTCTGCTTCGGGGGAATGCACGTTGTGACCAGGGAGTGTGATGGCAAGCCCGGCTGACAGAGTCGGGGTCTGCGGAAGCTCGATCGTCGAGGTGACGTGGACCCGCTCGTGGGTACCCGACGCGGCCGCGTCGGTTCGCGGGCACATTCCCAGCACGATGATCTCCACCGCCACGGTGAGGAAGGGCAGCTAGCCGTGGCGGTTCCGCACATGTCCGCCGCAGCGCAGGAAACAGGGATGCTCAACAACGACCCCGCGACCGCAGCCGGTGCAGCCGATCCGGCTGCCTCCCGGACCAAGAAGTGGTGGCTGCGCAACTGGCGCCTCCGGTACAAGATGGCCGCCGTTCTGCTCGTGCCGACCTTGGCCGCGTTGGGCGTCGGCGGCGTGCGCATCTACGACGGTCTGCACAGCCAGTCGCAGATGCAGACCATCGTCGACCAGGTCGAGTTGGCGCAGCAGACCTCCAACCTCACCCACGAACTGCAGCGCGAGCGGGACTTCGCGATCGTGCTGACCACCGCCAACGGCGGGAGCGCGGGCAACGACTACGCGGCGCAGGGGCAGCGGGTCGACGCCGCCGTCCAGCAGGTGCTCGCCTACGAGCCGCAGGTCGCCGGCTTCACCCCCGAGGTCCGCTTCGCCTACGAGAGCGCCCAGCACCGGCTCAGCAGCCTCGGAGCGCTGCGCGGCACCGTCACCGGCGGCTTCACCAGCCCGCAGACGATGATCGCCTACAACTCGGTGATCGACACCCTGCTGGCGATCAGCAACCAGGTCGCCAACTCCGCGGCCAACACCGACACCGCTCAGACCGCTCGCGCCGCCGACTCCCTCGGCCAGGCCAAGGAGCAGCTCGCGCGGCAGCGCTCGACGCTGCTCAGCGCCTCGTTGCGGAACCAGTTCCTGACCGGTCAGCCCGACCAGATGCGCGCGGCCGACGCGCGCTACGAGGCCGCCTTCGGCGAGTTCGAGGCCGCGGCGACCCAGGAGCAGCGCGCGCTGTTCGCCGAGCGCGTCGCCGGTGCGGCCATCGACCGCACCGAGCAGCTGGAGCAGAGCTCGCTGATCGCCTACGACAACGATCAGCAGAACCAGAACCTCGGCGTCTCGCCGGCGGACTGGGGTCAGCAGTCCGGGGAGCGCACCGACCTCGTCCGCGAGGTCGAGTCGGACGTCCTGGAAGACCTCCACTCCGACGCCACCTCGCTGGCCGACTCGGCGACCTGGACGCTGATCCGCGACTCCGCCCTGGTGGCGCTGCTGCTGATCGTGGCCTTCGGCGTGGCGGCCTACATCGCCCGCTCGATGCTGCGACCGCTGCGGACCCTGCGCTACAGCGCGCTGGAGATCGCGCAGCAGAGCCTGCCGGACGCGATCAACCGGGTCACCGACAACCCGGGCGCGTCCCACCAGACGACGGTGCCGACCGTGCCCGTCTACACCGACGAGGAGATCGGGCAGGTCGCCCGCACCTTCGACGCGGTCCACCAGCAGGCGCTGCGGCTGGCCGTCGAGCAGGCGATGCTCCGCAACAACGTCAACGACCTGTTCGTCAACCTCGCCCGCCGGTCGCAGACCCTGGTGCAGCGCCAGCTGGCCCTGATCGACCGCCTGGAGCAGGACGAGCAGGACCCGGACCAGCTCTCCAGCCTCTTCGAGCTGGACCACCTCGCGACCCGCATGCGGCGGAACAACGAGAACCTGCTGATCCTCGGCGGCACCGACCTCACCCGGCGCACCATGCGCCCTGTCCCGCTCAACGAGGTCCTCGGCGCCGCGGTCTCCGAGGTCGAGCAGTACGCCAGGGTCGCCGTGGTCGACGCTCCCGAGCTGGCCCTGCAGGGCCGCGTGGTCAACGACTTCGTGCACCTGGTCGCCGAGCTGCTGGAGAACGCCACCGTGTTCTCCAACCCGGACACCGAGGTCACGGTCCGCACCGCCTACCGCCGCCAGCAGCTGGTCATCGAGATCCGCGACCGCGGCGTGGGCATCGACGCGGGCGAGATCGACGAGATCAACGAACGGCTCGTCCGCCCGCCGGAGATCGACGTCGCGGTCTCCCGCCGCATGGGTCTGTTCGTGGTCGGTCAGCTGGCCCGCAGGCACAACATCGAGGTCGAGCTCGACAACAACGACGGTCTGGAAGGCGGCGTCACCGCCACCGTGCGCCTCAGCGGCGAACTGGTCGTGCAGCTCACACCGGACGGCCCGGTGCCGATGCCCGACATGCCGCGCGCCCCGCAGCCCGAGGAACGCGGTGGGGTCGGCGAGACCGGCACGCAGCTGGGCCTGGCCGCGGCCTTCGGCGGCCGCTCGGCGGTGAGCAACAACGGCCAGCAGCCGTCCCTGGACGCGCCGACCAGCCGCGCCGAGCTGCCGAGCCTGAGCAACTCCGAACCGCCGACCGCGTTCACCTCGATGAACCAGGCGGCGATGGACTCCGACTTCAGAGCCTCGTCCTTCAGCGGGTTCGCCAACTCTGACGACTCGGCGGGCGACGGCGGGGATCTGCCTCCGCAGTACTCCGTCACGACGTCCTCCGGCGATGCGTTCGGCGCAACGAGCGTCCCCCGATGGGAGGATGACGGCTGGGCGCCCCACGACGACGGTGTCGGGGCGGAAGCCTGGCCGGATATCGACCCGGGCTTCGACGGGCAGTGCGGTGCACCGTCGGAGACCTCGTCGACCGATCTGTTCCACAGCCCGTTCGAGGCGGAGAAGCACAAGAACTTCGCCCCGTCCCAACCGTTCGAGTCCGACGAGGGCACGAACGGCGTCAGCGGTGGCGGTCTGAACGGGAGCGAGCCCGAGAGCGGCTCCCTGAACGGCAACAGCCTGAACGGCAGTGGAATCGGTGCGGCCTTCAGTGGCGGCTACGAGGGCGCCCCAGGAAACGAGAGCCGGTCCGAGCCGGCGTCGGAGTCCTGGGAGTCCGAGAGCGCATCCGCGCGGGGAACTTCCGGTCCGGAACACCCGGGCTTCGACGGCGGATCGCCGGCTCGCGCCGACGACGAGCCGAGGGAGTCCTGGGACATGGACGATGCGCCGACCCAACGCCTGCCGATCTACGAAGCCGTGCTCTCGCAGTGGTTCCGGGAATCCGATGTCGAGGACTCGACCCCGGCCGCCGCTGACCCCAAGCCCGCCGAGCCCGAAGCCGCCGCGCCCTCGACCCCGTCGAGCTCCGCGCCGGAACCGGTCGTCGACGAAGTTCCGCGCACCACCACGCCCGATCCGGGCTGGGGGCAAGCGGATGTCGGTTGGAAAGCCGCCGAGGCCCTGCTGCAGACCCATGAGGTCCAGGAGACGACCGCGGCCGGACTTCCCAAGCGGGTCCCGAAGACCAACCTCGTGCCCGGCTCGGCAGCACCCCGCACCCCGCAGACTCCCCGCCGCAAGCCCGCCGCCCCGCGTTCGGCTGATGCCGTCCGCGGTCGCATGGCGAACTTCCAGCAGGGTGTCCATCGGGGCAGGCATGCCAAGGCCGAACCGGTTTCCACCGAACTTCCCCGCTCGAATCCGAGCCGTCCCGAGGAGCAGGAGTGAACGGGTCCGTGCAGCAACCGATGAGCAGCAACAGCTTCAGTTGGCTGATCACCGACTTCGTGCGTCGGGTACCCGGCGTGGCGCACTCGGTGGTCGTGTCCGCGGATGGTCTGCTGCTGGCCGGTTCCCAGGGCTTGCCGCGTGACCGCGCCGAGCAGCTTTCCGCCGTCGCGTCAGGTCTGGTCAGCCTCACCCAAGGTGCAGCGCGCTGCTTCGAAGCAGGCGAGGTGACCCAGACCGTCGTCGAGATGGAGCAGGGCTACCTGTTCCTGATGTCGATCAGCGACGGCTCGTGCCTGGCCGTGCTCGCCGCGCCCAACGCCGACATCGGCTTGGTCGCCTACGAGATGACCCTGCTCGTGGAGCGGGTCGGGCGTCAGCTGACGCCGGAACTGCGCGCGCAGCTGCAGGGCATGGGCCGCCGGTGAATCCGGTGGGGGAGAGCTGAGGGGAGCTGATCATGAACGCCGGTTCCGAGCCCAGCTGGGACGGTGACCTGTTCCGCCTCTACAACAAGCGGCTGAGCGCGGAGTCCTGGCAGGACGACTTCGTCGACGACACCCCGTCCGGGCAGGGCAACCAGTCCATCGGCGGGTACGACCGCGCGCTGTTCGGGGGCCCGGGCGCCGACCTGTTCGGGTCGGGCGGATACGGCGACACCTCCTCGGGTGGGCGTGGTGCCCAGTCCCAGCACGACGGGTGGGGCCAGCAGGACCCCCGCTCGACCGCCGACGGCTGGGGATCGTCCGATCGCGGCACCCCCGCACCGCGTCCGCGTCCGGACAGCGGTCCGCCGTCGGTGTCGATGCCGTCCATCTCCCAGTCGATGTCACCGATCTCCCACTCCATGCCGTCGATTTCCGGCTCGATGCCGGCGATCCCGGCGATGGACGACATGGAAGCCGAGGACAGCGGCGGTTCACTCGTTCGGCCCTACGCCCGCACTCGGGGGCGCACCCGCACCGATTATGATCTTGCTATCGAGACGTTGGTAAGCACCAGCGAACGCGGTCGCAACCAAGCGACCCAATCCCGGCCCGAGCACCGCTCGATCTCCGAGCTGTGCCTGGACGCCCGCTCGGTCGCCGAGGTCGCCGCTCACATGCGGCTGCCGCTCGGCGTGGTGCGGGTGCTCATCGGCGACATGGCCGATACCGGGCTGGTTCTGATTCATGACAGTGGCATGGTCGTCGGTGATCGGCCGTCCATGGAGTTCTTGGAGAGGGTGCTCAGTGGGCTACGCAGGCTCTGATCCCCGGTCGCAGCAGCCGAGCAACCAGAAGACCTCGACGAAGATCGTGGTCGCCGGTGGGTTCGGCGTAGGGAAGACGACGTTCGTCGGTTCGGTCTCCGAGATCGTGCCGTTGACCACCGAAGCGGTGATGACCGAGGCGAGCGTCGGCGTCGACGACCTCACGGCCACGCCCGGCAAGGTCACCACGACCGTCGCGATGGACTTCGGCCGCGTCTCGCTGGACTCGGACCTGATCCTCTACCTGTTCGGCACGCCCGGCCAGCACCGCTTCTGGTTCATGTGGGACGACCTGGTGCGCGGTGCGATCGGTGCCGTCGTGCTCGTCGACACGCGCAGGCTGGCGGACGCGTTCGCCTCGATCGACTTCTTCGACGACCGCGGGCTGCCCTACGTCGTCGCGGTCAACACCTTCGACGGCCTCACGCACCACCGCCTGGAGGACGTCCGCGAGGCCCTGACCATCGCCGAGACGGTCCCGATGATCACCGTCGACGCCCGCGACCGCGAGTCGACGAAGAAGGCCCTCATCAACCTCGTCGAGCACGCGATGCGCCAGCGCCTCGCGACCCAGCACTGAAACCCGTTCTCCAGCGCTGAAACTCATCACCCGGTGCCGAGCTCGGTACCCGGTGCTTGAGGTTCTGGGGCGTGCGGGGGAAGTTTTCATGAAAGCTTCCCCGTCCCTGGACAGGGTTCTGTGGTGTGTGTGGGGGGGTTCTCATGAAAACTTCCCCGTCCCAGCGCACGTCGCCCTGAACGGTTCCGGTCAGTCCTCGACGAGCGCGACCGAGGTGATCCGGTGCAGCGGGAAGTTGCCGAGCTCCTCGTTGGCGGCGTCGACGCCCTGGAGGATGCCGCCGCCGACGGTGACCGGGCGGACCACGTGCTGGCTGCGGACGCCGTGGGTGTCCACGAAACCCAGCCAGACGCTGCGCTCCTCGGTCGCCGCGTCGCGCAGCAGCGCCAGCGTCGCCTCCGCGCTCGGCCGCCCGCGCTCGGGAACCACCGAGCGACCCCGCCGGGCCGATCCGGCGATGTCGTTGGCGCGCAGCTGGGTGACCAGCGAGCCGAGCTGCTCGGTGCTCGGCACCGGCGGACCGTGCGCACTGCGCTGCCGGGTCTTGCCGCGGGTGCGGCGCCCGTTGGCCCGCAGGTCCAGCACGGTGCCGTCGGGTCCTTCGGCGACAGGTGCGAAGCCCGCCGCACGCAGCCCGTCCACGAGATCGGCCAGCGGTAGCGGGCTGATCAGGACGGTGGGCGCGATGCGCCGCAGCTCCAGCTCCTCGCTCGCCGGTGTCGCCAGCACCTCGGCGAGCACGACCGGATCGTCGCAGCGCAAGAAGGCTGATGCCGTTCCCGCGCGGAGCTTGCCGTGGCGCCGGGCCACGTCGTCGATCAGGTAGGTCAGGCCCTGCGGGATCGGCGTCTTCGACCGGTCGCGGAACAGCGCGTGCAGGTCGTCCGCGCTGTAGCCGGTGTCCAGCGCGCGGCGGACGCTGCTCTCGCCGACCCGGTAGACGGTGGCGCTGCCCGCGGACTCGACGTCGGCGACCAGCTTCATCTCGGCCGCCAGGTCGGGCTCCAGCCGCCCCGGCGCGACGACGGTCAGGTCCGCCTGCACCAGAACGTGGTCCAGCGGTTCGGGCAGCACCTCGCCGAGCCGGTGACCGGCCTCGGCGGGCCCGTCGAATAGCAGCGCCCGACCGGCGGTGGTCATCGCGTCCAGCGCGACCACGCCCAGGGCGGTGGCCTCGGACAGCGTCCAGCGGACCAGGTCGTCGCGCAGCCGTCCGGCGTGCCGGGGCGCGCGCCAGGCCAGCACGGTCGCCACGTCGTCCGGTCGGGCACCGCAACCGCCGGGGAGTTCGTCGAGGTAGTCGAGGATGCGACGGCGGTCCTTCGGCGCGAGCGGCCGGCTCAGCTCGTCCGACAGCGGCCCGATCAGCCGGTCCTTCTCGTCGCGGGCTCCCGTGAGCCCCGGCAGCCGGGGGAGTTCCAGCCACCCGGCGGCCAGCGCGGACCAGCGCTGCTCGACCGGGGAGGCCAGCCAGGTGTCGGAGGAGATCGTCGGGAGCCAGTGCGGCTCGGAGTCCTCGGTGCGATCCAGCAGCCCGGCGGCGACGGCCACCTCCACCAGCAGCGACACGTGCTGCTCGTCGACCTCCAGCGCCTTGGCGGTGCGCCGCACGTCGCGGATGCCGACCCCGCCCGAACGCAGCACGTCCGGCGGATCCGACTCCCACGCCAGCAGCAGCTCCTCGACGTGGCGCAGCAGCTCCAGCGCGGCACCACCGGCCGTGCTGTCCACCCGCTCGCGGTCGGACTGGGTGAGCTCGGGGGCGGGCTCCTCCGGTTCGACGCGGCCCATCGGCTGGTCCCCGCGCACCGCGAGCGCGAGCTGCCGGGGGAGTTCCACGGTCTCGGTGTCGCGGCGCAGCAGGAGGCCCTTGGCCAGCAGCCGCTGGATCGGGTTCGTCGCGCGCTCCAGCGGCACGTGGGCGGAGGCGTCCTTGGTGCGGCCGATGGGGGAGCCGTCGGCGAGCTTGCCGACGAGCCGCCGCTCCTCCTCGTCCAGGTCGGCCAGCGCCGCCTTCGCGGTCGTCTCCGTCAGGTCGTCGGCGGGTCGTCCCAGGCCACCGGGGAAGGTCGGCAGGACCTCGCGGGCGGTTCCGGCGATCTCCAACGAGTCGTCGTCGCCCCACACCAGCGCGAGGTTCCGCAGCGCGTTGGCGGTCCGCCTGGCCCGCTGGACGGTGACCTCGCTGCCCAGCAGTTCGGCGACCGCGTCGAGGGCGACCGGCCCCTTGTCGGCGTCCAGCAGCACCAGCGCTTCCATCGTGCTCAGCGCGAACGAGTCCAGCTCCTCGCAGGCGCGGGCCACCGACGACCGCTGGGCGACCCGCGAGCCGAGCACCGACAGATCGGCGGGCGGCGGGGTCGCCAGGTCCGGACGGGCGCGCAGCAGTGCGACGAGCTGCTCATCGCTTCGATCGCGAAGCCAATTTCCCACTGGAGGCATCGCACCCACGATACCCAGTGCGCGTGCGCGACTCCCCCGCGCAGCGCTGCTGATCACGCCGAAGATCCGCGCGCGAGCGCGGCTGCGCGGGCGGGGACGGCGTGCGCAGCGAACGAGTTGTGCAAGTTCGGCCACCCTTGAGCGCGTTCCACCGCTCCGATCCGGCAAACTGGAGGTACCCGCAGCCGGAATGCCCAGGAGGACGACGTGGCCGGCAAGACCAACAAGGACCGTATCGACCCGTCTTGGCCGCAGGCCGGTGCCGGAGAGCACTCGGTCAGCGAGCTGGTGGCCGACAAGCAGGGCGCCCTGTCGCCGTTCGGGGACACCGCGTTCCCGCTGAACGAGGACGCCGTCCCGTACGAGCACCCGGTCACGGTCATCAACAAGTGAGGCCTGTCGCCGAACCGGCCGGGTGCCGGTTCGGCGCCGAACCGGCACCTCGCGGACGCGTCCTGTCAAGACTGACCCGTCGGTAACCCACCGGATCTAGCTCACAATCGGGAAAGTTTTAAGCTTTTTCGTGCTGGGTGAAGTTCCGGTCGCTTAGCGGGTCCGCAGGGCTTGCGCAACGTTCGGACGATCTGATTCCAGCGGCCTGGACCGGGCCGCTGGTGGAACCGCACCCACGTCCACAGCCGCTCGCTCGACAGGGGTGCACCCATGCCGGTTCCAGGTCCTGGTTACTCGATCACCGTCCGCGTCGAGGCTCCGCCGTCGACGACCGCCGCCGGTGACCTGACCAGCGCGATCGGTCGCGCAGGTGGCGTGATCACCGCATTCGACGTCGTCGAGTCGCACGCCGACCGCATCGTCGTCGACATCACCTGCAACGCGCTGTCGGCCGACCACGCCGGCGAGGTCACCGAAACCCTCGAAGCGCTGCCCGGCGTCCGCGTCCGCAAGGTCTCCGACCGGACGTTCCTGGTCCACCTCGGCGGCAAGATCGAGGTCAACTCCCGCGTCGCCCTGGCCAACCGCGACGACCTCTCCCGCGCCTACACGCCCGGCGTCGCCCGCGTGTGCACCGCCATCGCCGAGAACCCCGACGACGCGCGGCGTCTCACCGTCAAGCGCAACGCGGTCGCCGTGGTCACCGACGGCTCGGCCGTCCTCGGTCTGGGCAACATCGGCCCCGAAGCCGCGCTGCCGGTCATGGAGGGCAAGGCCGCGCTGTTCAAGAAGTTCGCCGGCGTCAACGCCTGGCCGGTCTGCCTCGACACCCAGGACACCGAGGAGATCATCCGCGCGGTCGAGCTGATCGCACCCGTCTACGGCGGGATCAACCTCGAGGACATCGCCGCCCCGCGCTGCTTCGAGATCGAGGCGCGGCTGCGCGAGAAGCTCGACATCCCGGTGTTCCACGACGACCAGCACGGCACCGCCATCGTCGTGCTCGGCGCGCTGCGCAACGCGTTGCGCGTGGTGGACAAGGACATCACAGACTGCCGCATCGTGGTCTGCGGCGTGGGCGCGGCCGGCTCGGCGATCATCCGGCTGCTGCAGAACAAGACGCCTGCCGACATCATCGCCGTCGACATCAACGGCATCGTGCACTCCGGGCGCGGCGACACCGACGAGAACCTGCAGAACATCGCCGCCTCCACCAACAACGAGGGCCGCACCGGCGCGGTCTCGGACGCGGTGCGGGAGGCGGACGTGTTCATCGGCGTCTCGGCGCCCAACCTGCTGTCCGCGGACGACGTGGCGACCATGAACTCCGACGCGATCGTGTTCGCACTGGCCAACCCGGACCCGGAGATCGACCCGCTGGCCGCCCAGCAGCACGCGACCGTCGTCGCCACCGGGCGCAGCGACTACCCGAACCAGATCAACAACGTGCTGGCCTTCCCCGGCATGTTCCGCGGTCTGCTCGACGCCCACGCCCGCGAGATCACCGACGAGATGATGCTGGCGGCCTCGAACGCGATCGCCGACGTCGTGGACTCCGACCGGATCAACGCCTCGTTCATCATCCCCAGCGTGTTCGACAGCGCGGTGTCCCCGGCCGTCGCGGATGCCGTGAAGAAGGCCGCCCTGGCAGGCAAACCTGCCGGAGCGACGTCCGGCGGCGGCTCCTCCCTGCCCTGGAGCATGGCCGAAGACCTCGACTTCTGACCCCGCGGCGGGGACGGGGAGCTCCCGTCCCCGCTCCGGGCTTCCCTCCGCTCGGTCGGGGGACGGCGGTCCTCTAGGCTCGGGGAATGGCGCAGGAGGAGCTCACGCACGTCGACGCGGCCGGTGCCGCGCGCATGGTCGACGTCTCCGAGAAGGACGCAACCGCCCGCAGGGCCGTCGCCAGCGGGATCGTGCGCACGACCGCCGAGGTCATCGCCCTGCTGAGGCGCGACGGCCTGCCCAAGGGCGACGCCATCGCCACCGCCCGCCTCGCCGGGATCATGGGGGCCAAGCGCACACCGGACCTCATCCCGCTGTGCCACCCGATCGCGATCTCCGGCGCGAAGGTCGAGCTCGAACTCGGCGAGACCGACGTCCGGATCACCGCCGCGGTCAAGACCACCGACCGCACCGGCGTGGAGATGGAAGCCCTCACCGCGGTCGCCGTCGCCGGGCTCGCGCTGCACGACATGATCAAAGCCGTCGACCCCGGCGCAGTCCTCGACGCAGTCCGCGTCGAGAGCAAAGAAGGCGGCAAGACCGGTCTCTGGCAACGCGCAGACGCGGACTAATCCGCCGTTCACCGCCGTTGCACCAGGATCGGGCCATTCACGGGAGGTCTCCATGACGAGGACCGCGCGAGTCGTCGCCGCGTCCAACCGCGCCGCTGCCGGGATCTACGAGGACCGCACCGGTCCCGTGATCGTGAAGTGGCTGCGCGAGCGCGGGTACGAGACCCCCGAACCCTTCGTGGTGCCCGACGGCGACCCGGTCGGCGACCAGCTGCGCACCGCCGTCAACGGCGGAGTCGACGTCGTGATCACCACCGGTGGTACCGGCATCAACCCCACCGACCGCACGCCCGAGGTCACCGCGCAGGTCCTCGACCACCAGATCCCCGGCCTCGCCGACGCCATCCGCAGCGCCGGACTGCCCGAGGTCCCCACCGCCGTGCTCTCCCGGGGCCTGGCCGGGGTCAGCGGCTCGACGCTGATCGTGAACCTCCCCGGGTCCAGCGGAGGCGTCAAGGACGGCCTCGGTGTCCTCGCAGGCGTTCTCGACCACGCCGTCGACCAGCTCCACGGCGGTGACCACCCCGGTTCCGGGGCGGCACCCGCTCGCACCGCAGCGGACGTCCTGCGCGCCGACGTCGTCGACGAGCAGATCGACGTCGAAGCGCTGGCGCGCTCGGTGGAGCACGACGCCGCAGGAGCCGTGGTGACCTTCGGCGGAGTGGTCCGCGACCACGACGGCGGCCGTGGCGTCCTCGAACTGGAGTACACCGGGCACCCGATCGCGCAGGACGTCATCCAGGAGGTTGCGGCCGACATCGCCGGACGCTTCGAAGGGGTTCGCGCTCTCGCCGTCTCCCACCGCGTCGGCCTGCTCAAGATCGGCGACGTGGCGCTCGGCTGCGCGGTCGCCGCCGAACACCGCAAGCAAGCCTTCAACGCCTGTTCCGAACTGGTCGACGAGGTCAAGCGTCGCCTACCCATCTGGAAGCGCCAGGTCTTCGAGGACAACACAGAAGAATGGGTCAACTGCCCTTGAGCTTTGGGAAACTGATCTGTGGTCGCTTTGCGTGGCGGTGCGGGTAGCGGAACCTGACACGCCTTCTGGCTCCGGGATCCGAGACTGATGTATGGCCAATACACGGCGCTTCGGCTGTCCTCCCCAGAAGACGTGTCAGAACCCGCGGCGGTGCCGGTTGCTCAGGCGGGGTAGTGCGAAAGCACCTTCGGTGCTTGCCTGACGGGTTTCGGAGGTCTTGGTCTTCGCGCCGCCCGTCGAATGACCACGGGCACGACGCGAGAAACCCCCCTCGCCGCTTTGGGGGCATTGCGGCGAAGGGGGTTTCGTGGCGAAGCACGTGCCGTGTCGGGGGAGACGGCGCGTACCTCTTGCCGGTCAGCGTTGGGGGATGCCTGACCGTGCGGGTCTTACTTGATGTCGAGCTGCTGACCCGGGAAGATCATGTTCGGGTCGCTGATGGCGCTCGAGTTCTTGGCGGCGATGTCCTGGTAGTTCACACCGAACTCCTGGGCGATCTTGCCCAGCGTGTCGCCCGCCTTGACGGTGTAGTCCGCGCCGTCCGCCTTGACCGTCGACTTGGTCTTGGTGGTGGTCTTCTTCTTCGGCGTGGTCTCGGTCTTGGTGCTCGACTTGGTCGAGCCGCTGGTCCAGTTCAGCTTCGCGCTGCAGCCCGGCCAGGCGTTCTTGCCCTGGGAGGCGAGAACCTTCTCCGCGACGGCGATCTGCTGCTCGCGGGTGGCGTTGTGGGCGCTGCTGGCGTACTGAGTACCGCCGTACGCAGCCCAGGTGGACGGGGTGAACTGGAGGCCGCCGTAGAAACCGTTACCGGTGCTGGCGCTCCAGTTGCCGCTGCTCTCGCACTTGGCGAGAGAGTCCCAGTCCGCGGCGTTGGCGGGAGCGGCGATCGCGATCGGGGTGGCGACCACAGCGCCGGCAACGGCGATCCGGGCGAAATTGCGCTTGGTACTCGAAGGCTTGCGGTGCTTGCCCTTGTAACTGGACATGTCCCTCTCTCCTGCCGCGCCTCGGGTCGAACCCTGGTCTGGCTCCTTCGGGGAGGAGCCGGGTCCGCGCCCGCCGGTCTCGGGGGAGCCGGCGGCATCTCTGAGCATTCGGGGCGCCCTGAGATGTCCCTCGTTCCTGTCCGGTTCTGTTTCGTTTTCGGGGTGAGAGCCCGCTGGACAGGTTCAGCGCCACGGGCTCTCGAGTTCCTTGCTGATCGGTTCGGGGCCGACCGAGAAGCGACACTACGTAACCAATCCGAAGATCGGAAATCTTGGACCATGTGACGCTGGTCACAGTAACACCGGGAAATGGGGTGGCGATCCCGATCATTTTCGCTGATCAGAGCGTCGTTATCGGACCGTTTCCGGGCTGATATCGATCACGGTAAGTGAGGCTTGGGTCACCTCGATGCTCCCACTGGGGAACCCCCGTCACGCGGTTACCAACCGTCGAGCGGGCGTGGATCACGCGCGAGGCGAGGAGCGCGAGTGGCCTATTGCGAATACGGCTCGTATTCAGAATGCGACGGAGAGTGTCCGCTTCCGTAGCTGGAACAGGTGGCGTTCAGGCGACCGAGCGGCGGGCTCCGGAGCGGCACCGAGAACCAAGATCCAATGAGGGAAATATCAAGGCAAAAGTCACCTGGACGAGGCTGTACGACACGCCAAGCCATGTTGTATTACGCGCGCACCCGCACGCGCGCAGAAGAAGCAGTGTCTGCGCTCAGCGGAGGATTCAGCCGCCTGCGAACGGCGGCAGGACGTCGAGCGTGGCGTCCACGGAGATCTGCGTGCCGCGGTCCCGCACGGCCACGCCGTCGAGGAGGAAGCTGCACGCGGGCAGCACCGCGGCCAGCTTCTCGCCGTGCCCGTTGAGCGCTGCCGCGATGGCGTCGGAGACGGTGGGCGCGGCGCCGCCGGGACGGTTCAGGTTCACCGTCTCCTCGGGAACGCCTGCCGCCGCGCGGGCGCCCGCGAAGTAGCGGACGCGTACCGACACCGAACTCCTCGCCGGACCGGCGCTCTGCTCCGACACCGCGGTCATCTCCGCTAACCCCCGATTGCGCTCATCGGCCTTGATGGCTGGGCGAACTCTCCGGAATCCATCCCGTGCCCGGCGGCCTTGGCCCACATCTCGCCCTGCCACAGCCGGACCAGCTCGGCGTCGGTGGCGCCTTCGCGCATGGGGCCGCGCAGGTCGGTCTCCGTCGTCGAGAACAGGCACGAGCGTAGCTGTCCGTCCGCGGTCAACCGCGTGCGGTCGCACGCCGCGCAGAACGGCCTCGTCACCGAGGCGATCACGCCCACGGTGGCGGGGCCGCCGTCGACCAACCAGCGCTCGGCCGGTGCCGAGCCGCGCTCGGCGACGTCCGGGGTGAGCGTGAACTCCGAGCTCAGCAGCTCCAAGATCTCGTCCGCCGTGATCATCGCGGAACGCTCCCAGCCGTGCTGGGCGTCCAGCGGCATCTGCTCGATGAACCGCAGCTGGTAGCCGCGCTCGATGCAGAACCGCAGCAGCTCCGGTGCCTCGTGGTCGTTGATGCCGCGCATCAGCACGGCGTTGACCTTGACCGGTTCGAGCTTCATCGTCTTGGCCGCGGCCAGCCCGTCGAGCACGTCCTGCATCCGGTCGCGCCGGGTCAGCTCCTTGAAGACCGCTCGGTCCAGGGTGTCCAGCGAGACGTTGACCCGGTTGAGCCCGGCCGTCACCAGCTTCTCGGCGTAGCCGCCGAGGTTGATGCCGTTGGTGGTCAGCGAGGTCGTGGGCCGGCTGGGCAGCGCCGAGGTGGCGGCGATGACGTCGACCAGGTCCTGCCGCAGCAGCGGTTCCCCGCCGGTGAAGCGGACGGTGTTGACGCCGAGCTCCTCAACGGCGATCCCGATCAGCCGGTTCATCTCGTCGGTGTCGAGCATCTCGTCGCGCTTGAGCCACGGCAGCCCTTCGGCGGGCATGCAGTAGGTGCAGCGCAGGTTGCACTTGTCGATCAAGGAGACGCGCAGGTCCGTCGCCACTCTGCCGAAGCGGTCCACCAACTGCTGCGTGTCCGGGCGTTCGGAGGTGTCGGTCGTGCGGCGCACGAACGGAATTCCCAGGTCCACCGCGTTCACACCTCGACCCTATCTCTTCGGACCGACGGTTTTCGATCGCGCGGAGCAAATCGGACGGTGCAAGAGGCCTGGTCATCCCGGGTGCAGAGGGAGTTAACGATCCTGGTTCGCGGACGGCAGCGCTCTAGTTTCCCCGCAGCTGCGGAAGTATCGTCTGGCTCGTGCCGCACTATCGGATCGCAGAGTCCGCCTCCCTTCTCGGCGTCAGCGACGACACCGTTCGCCGCTGGGTCGACGGCGGGCAGTTACCCGCGGAGCGCGACGCAGCCGGACGGCTGGTCGTCGACGGAGCCGCGCTCGCCGAGTTCACCCGCGACCAGGCCCGGTCAGCGCCGGACCCGTCGGCCGTCGGGCGTTCGGCGCGCAACCGCTGGGTCGGGCTCGTGACCGAGATCGTCTCGGACAAGGTGATGTCCCAGGTGGAGATCCAATGCGGACCACACCGGGTGGTCTCGCTGATGAGCACCGAGGCGGTGCGCGAACTCGGCCTGGTGCCCGGTTCGCTCGCGGTGGCAGTGGTCAAGTCGACCAACGTCGTGGTGGAGACACCGGGAGAGGGCTGAATGTCGAAGCTCAAGATGATCGCGGGCGCCGCACTGGCGCTGACCCTGCTGGCCGGGTGCGGGCAGGCGGAATCCGGTCAGGGGCAGCAGGTTCCGGCGCCGCAGCGCACGGTGACGGTGCTGGCGGCGGCGTCGCTGACCGAGTCCTTCGACGAGCTCGGCCGGAGGTTCACCGCCGAACACCCGGACGTCAAGGTCGAATTCGACTACCAGGGCTCCTCGACGCTGGCCGAGCAGATCAAGCAGGGACGCCCGGCCGACGTCTTCGCCTCGGCCGACGAGAAGAACATGGCCAAGGTCGCCGACCTGGTCTCGCCGCCGCAGACCTTCGCCACGAACCGGCTGACCATCGTCGTGCCGCCGGGCAACCCCGCGCACGTGACCGCGCTGGCGGACCTCGCGGGCAAGAAGCTCGTCACCTGCGCCCCGCAGGTGCCCTGCGGCTCCGCCACCCAGGCCGCGGCCAAGGCCGCACACGTCGCCCTGCAGCCGGTCAGCGAGGAGAACGACGTCAAGCAGGTGCTGCAGAAGGTCGTCGCGGGCGAGGCCGATGCGGGACTGGTCTACGTCACCGACGCCAAGTCCGCGGGGAACAAGGTCCAGGCGATCGACTTCCCGGAGTCGCCGCAGGTGGTCAACAACTACCCGGTCGCGACCATCAAGGACTCCCAGCAGGCGGAGGCGGCGAACGAGTTCGTGTCGTTCGTGCGCGGCCCGGCGGGGCGCGAAGTGCTCGGTGCGCACGGCTTCGACGTTCCGTGATCAGGCGTCATCCACCGCAGGTGCCCGCAGTGCTGTGGGCACCTGCGGCGCTCGCTCTGGCGCTGGTGGTGCTGCCGGTCGCCGGCCTGCTCACCCGCGTGGAACCGGCCCGCCTGCCGGGTTTGCTGCTGAGCCCGTCCGCGTTGGACGCGTTGCGGTTGTCGGTGCTGACCGGCCTGATCGCCACCGCGCTCGCGGCCGTGCTCGGGGTGCCGCTGGCGGTGGTGCTGGCGCGCTCGAAGATGCGCGGGCTGCGCGTGGTGCGGGCGCTGGTGCTGCTGCCGCTCGTGCTGCCGCCGGTGGTCGGCGGGCTGGCGCTGCTGTACCTGCTGGGGCGGACCGGGCCGCTCGGCGGAGTGCTCGCGGTCGCCGGAATCCGGTTGCCCTACACGACGGCGGCTGTCGTGCTGTCCCAGACCTTCGTCGCGATGCCGTTCCTGGTGGTCGGTCTCGAAGGCGCGCTGCGCACCGCCGGCGGCCGCTACGAGCAGGTCGCCGCGACGCTGGGAGCCGGTCCGTGGCTGGCGTTCCGGCGCGTGACGCTGCCGCTGCTGCTGCCCGCCCTGGGGTCGAGCCTGGTGCTCACCTTCGCCCGGGCGCTGGGCGAGTTCGGCGCGACGATCACCTTCGCGGGCAGCTTGCAGGGCAGCACCAGGACGCTGCCGCTGGCCATCTACACCACCGCTCAGTCCGATGTGGACGCAGCGGTGGCCATGTCGTTGCTGCTGGTCGTGGTCGCCCTGCTGGTGATCGTGATCGCCCGGCCGAGAGCGGTGGAGGGACGGTTGTGAGCGGCCTGCGGGTGGACGTCGAGCTGCACCGCGCGGAGTTCTCGCTGCGCGCGGACTTCGAGGTGGCGCCGGGCGAGGTGCTGGCGGTGCTCGGGCCGAACGGCGCGGGCAAGTCGACCTTGCTGTCCGTGCTCGCCGGGCAGCTGGTGCCCGATCGCGGCGCGGTCGAACTGGACGGGACCACCTGGCTGGACACCGAACGCCGGATCAACGTCCCCACGCACCGGCGGGGAGTGGGGCTGCTCGCCCAGCAGGCACTGCTGTTCCCCAACCTCACCGCGCGCGACAACGTCGCCTTCGGCCCGCGTTCCGCGGGCGCCACCAAGTCGCGCGCGCGGGAGAGCGCCGAGCGCTGGCTGGCCGAGACCGACGTCGCCGACCTGGGCGGACGTCGTCCCGCGCGGCTCTCCGGAGGTCAGGCGCAGCGGGTCGCGCTGGCTCGTGCGCTCGCGGCCGAGCCCCGTCTGCTGATGCTCGACGAACCGCTCGCCGCCCTCGACGTCGACGCCGCCCCGGCCATGCGCGGTCTGCTGCACCAGGTGCTGCGCCGGCAGGAGATGCCGACGGTGCTGGTCACCCACGACGTGCTGGACGCCGTGGTGCTGGCCGACCGGCTGCTGGTGCTGCAGGACGGGAAGGCCGTCGAGCAGGGGCCGACCAGCGAGGTGTTGTCCCGCCCGCGCGAGGCCTTCACCGCGCGGCTCGCCGGTCTCAACCTGCTGACCGGGACGTCGATCGACGGCGGAGTGCAGGTCGGTGAGGAGATCATCAGCGGCCGGGTGGTCGAGGAGATGGCGGCGCGCGAGCCGGGCGCGGCGGTGTTCGCCCCGGCGGCTGTGGCGGTGCACCGGGAGCGCCCGCAGGGCAGCCCGCGCAACGCGCTACCGGTGCGGGTCGCCGCCCTGGAGCCCCGCGGCGACGTGGTGCGCGTGCGCGCCACCGGCCCGTCGGGCACCGGCCTGTCCGCCGACGTCACCCCTGCGGCCGTGGCTGAGCTCGGCATCTCCGCAGGTGAGGAAGTCTGGTTCGTGATCAAGGCGACCGAGGTGGCCATCCACCCCGTATCCGGAGGATCATCTGGGGCGTGACTGAGCCATCCACCTGGACGTACCTGATGGACATGGACGGCGTGCTGGTCCACGAAGAGCACATGGTGCCCGGCGCGGACGAGTTCGTGGCCGCTCTTCGCGAGCACGGCATCCCGTTCATGGTCTTCACCAACAACTCGATCTACACCCCGCGGGACCTGAGGGCCCGGCTACTGCGCAGCGGGCTGGACATCCCGGAGGAAGCGATCTGGACGTCCGCGCTGGCCACGGCGCAGTTCCTGGAGCAGCAGCGGCCCGGAGGGTCGGCCTTCGTGGTCGGCGAGTCGGGGCTGACGACCGCGCTGCACAACATCGGTTACGTGCTCACCGACCGGGACCCGGACTACGTGATCCTGGGTGAGACCCGTACCTACAGCTTCGAGGCCATCACCAAGGCCATCCGGCTGGTGGAGAACGGTGCTCGCTTCATCGCCACGAACCCGGACGAGAAGGGGCCGAGCCGCGAGGGCACGCTGCCCGCGACCGGCGCCGTCGCCGCCCTCATCGAGCGGGTCACCGGTCGCGCTCCTTACTACGTGGGCAAGCCGAACCCGCTGATGATGCGTTCCGCGCTGCGCCACCTCGGCGTGCACTCGGAGAACACGCTCATGATCGGTGACCGGATGGACACCGACGTCCGCTCCGGGCTGGAGTCGGGGCTGCAGACGATCCTGGTGCTCTCCGGCATCTCCGACGTGGACACCGCGGAGCTGTTCCCGTACCGCCCCACCAAGGTCGTCCGCTCCATCGCCGACCTCAGGGACCACGTCACAGACCCTTTCAAGGCCTGACTAGCGCCCCCTCCCCAGCGCTCCGGGAGGGGCAGTGGTCCCCCGATCCCAGTTTTAGTTGTGATGTCCGGGGAGGTTGTCCCGGTGGGTTGTCCGTAGACAGGTGAAGG